>DATNPK010000104.1 GCA_036703275.1 Coleofasciculaceae cyanobacterium
AAGTGGTGGTGCTGGCGCAGATACTTTTGTTCTTGGCGATGCCATGGGTGCTTTCTATCAAGGCTCTGGTTATGCTACGATTACCGATTTGAACTGGACTGAAGGTGATAAAATTCAAGCTTATGGTAGCACTAGTGATTATACTCTTACTTCCTTCGGTAACGGAATTGATATTAACTACCAAGGCGATTTAATTGGTCATGTCGAAAATACTAGTGATGTGGTGATTTCTGAAGATTTCACTTTTGTCTAAACTCAATCGAGTTGATTAACTATTTCGAGCGCCTTGTGGTAAAAACTATAGCAAGGCGCTCGCTGTTTAGCGTTACTCTATCTGGATCTGCGAATGATGTTTTATTGACGATTACGCTCATCTGGTTCTCAAAACCTATACGATCTGTGTTGAGGCAGAAAATACCAGACTAAGAGATTGTTTGGCTCGTTTAAAAAGAAAAACCTTGTGCTATTTGAAGTGGGACGAAATGCTCTAATTATCAATTAAGCTATTGCTTCATTACCTTCACTTTGACACCATCCCTCTTTAAATCATCCCATAGGGATGCTACGCCAATTAAATTAATAGTAATCGATCTAATTTTGAACCAAACTAGCTTACATTAACGTCAGTTCGATTTAAGCAGCAGCAGACAGAGCTAGATGATCGATAGCAATCGAAGGCTTTCTGAAAAAATGACAATATGCAGTTAATCCAGCCAATAAATTAGCTACAAAATTGGTGGGTGAACGATGCCGACTATGCTCAATTTGGCAAATGTGTTTCAACTGTCCTATCACTGATTCGATAACGGCTCTTTTGCGTAGCAGTTGTTTGTCAGACCATTTGATGAGTTTGTTGTTCATCTTCTTTTTGAACTTAGTAATGAGTACTACACCACTCTGTCGTAGTTTAAGAGCTAAAGTTTTGGAAATATAACCCTTTTCCATAGAATTTTCCCTGGTGTCCTTTCAGTAGTTCTTTGACTGGTTTTCGGTCATCAACATTTTCTGGGGTCAAAGCTATATTTAATAATTCTCCTCGGTCATTGATGACCAAATGTAACTTGAAAGCATAAAACCAACCTACGGAGGTTTTGCCTCTATGAGCAATATTTTTAAACACTCGATGACCAAGAATATGTCTTTTATGACAGACCTTAAGACTAGTTGAATCTATAAATCCTATTCCTGTAGCAGTTCCCAATCGCGATCTTAAATAAATCGTCAACGGCACAATAGTACTGGGAATCCATTCGATAAATCGTTGATAGCTAACAAGTGACGTGAAAGCCTTTCTCCAATAGGTACTGACTATACCGAGATAAAAAGCCTTGAAATTTCTGCAACTAGAGGTATGAAATGAAATGAGAATCGTCATTATCTCGCTCAAACTAAGTTGCCGATTACGAAGACGACGATTTCTTCCACTTTGAATCAATTGTCTTTTTCAGCTTGGTTCAAAACTCAGACAAAAATCATCTATCGGACAAAATAATTCTTCTAGAATAAGCATGAGGCAAACAGTTACTGATTTATAGGTAATCTCAGCTTATCTGTTTTGCCTCTTTCTTATCCCGAACTCACGTTATTTAGTACTTAATAATTAATTATTAAGGTCAACTGAAAATCCATTGTAGCGACTCATAGATTTTTCAATACCTTCTTTAAGACTTAATTCGATCGCCTTAACCGATACATACAAAATTTCTTCAATGATTTTGGTTTCTTCTGGGGCAAATTTGCCTAAAACGTGCCCGATTGTCTCCTTGTTGTCATCAGATTTACCGATGCCTATCCTTAAACGGGGAAAGTCCGTACCGCCCAAGTGAGCAATAATTGATTTCATGCCGTTATGCCCTCCTGCCGATCCTGAGAGGCGCATTCGTAATTTACCCACAGGTAAATCCAGATCGTCATAAATAACCAACACAGACTGAGGCTGAACCTTATACCAGTCTGTCACTGCTCTTACAGATTGACCTGAGCGATTCATATAGGTGAGGGGTTTTAGTAAACGAACTTTTTGCCCCCCTGGTGCAACACCTTCAGAAAATAACCCCTGAAAACGTTTATTTTCTCTCAAGGGCATCTGCCAGAACTTCGCTAATCGATCAACTGCTGCAAAACCGATATTATGCCTAGTTTGGTCATATTTCGGTTCAGGATTGCCCAAACCAACAATTAATTCAGGGATTAAAACACTTGAATCAGAAGTCACAGGATATCAATAAGCAGTGAGTAGTAGGAGACTGGCAGCTATTTCAGAGTTCAAACCTCAGCAGACTAGCTTTAGTTAGATTGAAACAAAGCCTCTAAATAAACTTTGGCACAGGCGCGATGACTTTGATCTGCTTCAATGCTTTGCTTACTGTTATTTTGCAATAAAAATAAAGACAAAGCAGCTGCAAAAACGCGGTCTTGATCCCAATGAGGATGAGTTTCTAAGTAGCTTTTCAAAGAAAAATGGAGTTCTTCGGGAATGTCTGCCAAAATGCTTACGGTTGAGTTCATGGTTGGTTAAATGCTCCTTAATAGATATATATTTTTTCTGTGGTCTGATTCAACATAACGGCTTCCTTCAAATATGTATAACCACCATGTTTTGCGCGATCGCGCAAACCTTTTATTTAAAGGTAATGACCAAAAATGGTTTGAGAGATAGGTTAAATTGACAGATTAAAATTCAGATCTAGTGTGGTGCCACTAAGAGCTGATGCTTGTTGATACATTGTCGTCTTAAAAGGGGGCATTTTGTCAATGCTACAAAATATTAAGAAGACTGATTAATTTTTTGTAAGTTAACGAAAGCAATATAGTTTACATCTCTTTTTTGTTACATTTCTTCATTAAATCGAGTTATTAAATGGTTAATGAGAGGTAAATAATCAAAATCCACTACTCGATACTCAAGACTTGATTGCTGCGTAGCTGCCTGTGGAAAAACTTGGGCAAAATGGGGAAAACTTGAAAAACCTTGTGGAAATAGTGGGGAATCTGTGGGGTAAATTAGCAGCTTTAAATAAGAATTAATAACTTTTAGTTGACTTTTTTAGAAAAGTTCAAGCGTACTAATAATCATTTAAGATTCAACAATGTAATAAAGTCCGTTACTAAAAACAATTCAAAGTCTACCTAAAGAGATAAACAGCACTTGTCTGTGCTAGATAGACTAAAAAAGTCATTGGCATAAACATTAGTACTGCTCTGTGAGATTGGATTCTAGCTTAGAGGCGGTGTCTACCAACTTTAAGTCGATCCTTCTTAGATCATAGAAAAGAGAATTTTCTGACCGATTTACAGCATATTGATGACAGCGCAAAAGATCAAGATTTAGAGCATTATCGGGTAAATGCTGGTGAAAACCTTATTACCAATCAAGGCGGGTAGGCTAGCTATATCGATAATTCACTAAAAGTTGGTTCGCCAAGCCATCCTTCATAGTTTCCCACAGATTATCACTAGACGATGCACCAAAGGCATACCAACACTTTGATGCGCGTGATACTAGCTGGACTAAAGTAATTCTAAAACCTACGACTTAAAGAGGGCAAAGGGTCGAAGTCACGTAGGAGAAATAAATCTTGGCTCTTGACTTATTTTGCGATCTGCTCGCTAAACCCCACTCCCTGTTTAAGATTCAACCAATAATTTTTTGTAAGGAGAAACAAACTATGGCAAGCAATGTTGGTATACAGATGTTAGTGATGAATGTTCATCCGCAGCAGTTACCAAACGATGAGCCGTTAGGTACTCTAGAACCAGTTGCCCACTTTAACGGCGCGATGCCCACTGGTGTAACGGTATCCCACCAAGGACGTATTTTTGTGAATTTTCCGAAATGGGGCGATCGCGTCGAGTTTACTGTAGCTGAAATTCGAGATGGTCAACTTGTGGCATATCCAAACGAGGCGGCTAACCAAACTGACTCCGATAACCTGGCAGGGCATTAGTGTCAGTGCAAAGTGTAGTCGTCGATCCTGCCGATCGCCTGTGGATTTTAGATACGGGGAGTCCGATGTTTCAACCGACACGGTATGGCGGGCCAAAACTCGTCTGTGTAGATCTAGAGAGCGATCGCATTATCAAGACGATTCTCTTTCCCCAAGAGGTAGCCCTACCAACTACCTATCTAAACGATGTGCGTTTCGACCTACGGCGCGGTAAAGAGGGTATGGCGTTCATTAGCGATTCCTCCGACCAAGGACCAAATGGCATTATCGTCGTGGATTTGGCATCTGGTGAAAGCTGGCGCAGACTTCACGAACACCCTTCAACTAAAGCTGAAGATTTGAGTAGCTTTCGTCCCACTGTAGAAGGTCGCCCGATGCTAGAACGTCAGCCAGATGGAAAGACCAAACCAGTCAAGATGGGTGCAGACGGAATTGCCATTAGTGCAGATGGAGAGCGTTTGTATTACTGTCCTCTAGCGAGTCGGAAACTTTATAGTGTGTCCGTTGACGCGCTGGCCGATCGCTCCCTCGACGATCAGGTGATCGCTGCCACCGTAACTAATGAGGGAGATAAAGGCGGTGGCGCGGATGGACTTGAATCAGATGCAGCAGGTCACATTTATGCAACGAACTACGAGCATAATGCAATCTGGCGTCGCCGAAGCGATCGCGAATGGGAAACGGTGGTACACGACCCACGTTTATTATGGCCAGATACGCTTTCAATGGCGACAGACGGCTATCTGTATGTCACGGCGAATCAGTTGCATCGTCAGGCAAAATATCAACAAGGAAAAGATTTACGCCAAAAACCCTACACGCTTTTTCGAGTTCGGATAGATGCTCGACCAGTTTTGCTGCGATGACATCTTTTGATTAAAAAAAGGCAAATGAAAATTAATAAATTGTATATGGAGTTGTAACAATTATGGCTAATACGTTAACCCGACCCCTGGCTGTTGTGACAGGTGCTTCTAATGGCATCGGTTATGAACTTGCCAAACAGTTTGCTCAAAATGGCTTCGATCTTTTAGTTACTGCTACGGGCGCGAACATTAATGAAGCTGCCCGAGCTTTTGAGGATCTGGGTGCTGAAGTTGAAACAGTGGAAGCCGATCTCGCTACCTACGATGGAGTCGAAGAACTATACGACAAAATTAAGGCGACTGGAAAACCTGTAGATGTCATTGCTATCAATGCGGGTGTCGGTGTAGGTGGTGATTTTGCTCGCGAGACTGACTTAAAAGATGAACTCAATCTGATTAATCTCAACGTTGTATCTACCGTACATCTTGCCAAACGAATGGTGAAAGACATGGTAGATCGCAGCAAGGGTCGAATCCTATTCACCTCATCGATCGCTGCTTTAATGCCAGGGTCGTTTGAGGCAGTTTATGCAGCCTCTAAAGCTTTTGTACACTCTTTCGCCGAAGGACTACGCAACGAGTTGAAGGACACGGGCGTAACCGTTACCGCGCTGATGCCTGGGCCAACCGATACCAACTTCTTCCACCGTGCGGATATGGACGATACCAATGTAGGCACGAGTAAGAAAGACGATCCTGCTGAGGTTGCCAAACAGGGTTTTGAGGCTTTGATGGCTGGCAAAGACCATATTATTGCAGGTTCACTCAAAACAAAGGCTATGGGTATGGCGAGCCAAGTTTTGCCCGATACCGTTAATGCTGAAATGCACCGCAAAATTGCCGAACCAGGTTCGGGTAATAACTGACAGACAGGGAGACTTTTTTTGAGTAATGAGTTTTTTCACTTGCTACTTGCTAGTGGATTAGCTTACCTAGAGTCCCTTTTGTCTCTTGCCTCTAATCACCATATTAAAATTCCTGACGAGGCGGAGGCATTACAGGTAGCAAACGATACTGAGTACGGCTTATCGAGTGCGGTATTTACGCAAGATGAAGGACGAGGATTGCGCTTTGCCCTTGGCATCGAAGCGGGAATGACTCATATCAACGACCAACCTGTAAACGATCTGCCCAATGCGCCCTTCGGTCGAGAGAAAAATAGTGGTATAGGACGCTTTGGCGGTGATTGGATCGTTGAAGAGTTTACGACTGATCACTGGATTACCTTGCAGCATACTCCGCGTAGCTACCCATTCTAAGAAAATCAACTTTTTAAAACCCTTTAAATGGAGAAAAAACATGAAATATAGACAATTAGGCAATAGCGATCTCAACATTTCTGAAATAATTTTAGGTTCTTGGTTAACCTATGGTGGCGGAGTCGAGCGACAAAAAGCAGAAGCGTGCATTCACAAAGCCTTTGATGTTGGCATTAATTGTATCGACAGTGCCAATGTCTACGGACGCGGGGCAGCTGAATCCCTATTGGGAGAGGTTTTACAGGGACGCGATCGCAGCTCTTACATTTTGGCAACCAAGGTTTATTTTCCCATGTCACAGAGCGATCGCGGATTATCGGCTTCCCAAATTTATAAGCAAATTGATGCTTCATTACAGCGTCTTCGCACCGATTATGTCGATCTCTATCAGTGCCATCGTTATGACGTAGACACCCCTCTAGAAGAAACGATGTCAGCATTGACTGAAGTTGTACGGCAAGGAAAAGCCCGTTATATTGGTTTTAGCGAATGGACTCCCGCTCAAATTCAAGCAGCCTTAAATCTTCCTAATGTAGAACGGTTTGTATCCAGTCAGCCTCAATATTCAATGCTGTGGCGCAAACCTGAAGCCCAAGTATTTCCTTTGTGCGCGGACAATGGTATCGGTCAAATTGTTTGGTCGCCACTAGCCCAAGGTGTTCTCACTGGAAAATATCAACCAGGAGAAGCTCCACCACAAGATTCGCGTGCAGCAAATGACCAGATGAATGGCTTTATGGGCGATTTTTATAGCGATCGCATCTTGAGTGCTGTCCAAAATCTTAAGCCAATCGCGCAGCAATTAAATATTTCTATGGCTCAACTAGCTTTAGCCTGGATTTTGCGAGATGAGCGAGTTTCTGCGGCTATTGTTGGTGCGAGTCGTCCCGAACAGGTAGAAGATAATGCGGCAGCATCAGAAGTTAGCTTGAGCGACGATGTATTGAGAGATATTGATAAAGTACTGGCGCCTGTTTTATTTTACGCAAAACTTAAGTCTTTCTACCTTCGGATTAGGGCGTTGCTGAATTAAGGGATGAATTTTCGAGGAACTGGGACATCCTAGAATTTAAGATAGTGAATAAGCAATTGGAGCGAATACTGAAGCATTTCTACTGACTTGGAATAACATAATGTTTTACGATGCAATCTGGCTAAATAATGTCTCAATCGAGTGTTTTCACCCTCTACCCGTGTCATGTAAGTTTTACGGATATATTTGGTCTCCTTCTGGAATAAATTGAGGATAGACACTCCAGCCATCGGTGACGCCAAAATAGCATCGCCATAGACTTACAATTGCCCATAACGGTTTAAAAGTCTCAGTACTATGGTCTGCCAATACCCAACCTAAAATACCTCGTTTGAAATGATCTACTGCTGTCGATAGCCAGATTTGGTTTTTTTTGAGCCGACAAATGTTTCCAGCTCATCCAATTGGCCAACTTCTGGTATTGTTTCTCGAGCATAGGCATCTGGAAGTAATTCTGCGACTTGCTTGACCCAGGCGATCACCTTTGTGTGATCAACCCCTTTAACTCGTTCGATTCTTCAAAAGCCCATACCGTTGACGTACATTTTGAGCGTGAGGGATGCTGGGGTTTCCCCAGCATCCCTCACGCTATTGAGACATTCTCTTTTGACGTCATCGCTGTAGCCTTTGTTAGTCTCATAACCTTTAATGAACTGGCGATCCGTAGGGTACACCCATTCGGGTGCGACGCGAAGGACGCGACGTAGGAGCTAATCCTTTAGGGCTAGTCTATTACGGATAAGCTTCGCAAATGCTAAAGCATACCGCTTCGCGTCCTAAAGGATTAGCTAGCGCGTCACGCGTAGCTAGTCATGCACGGGCATATCATGCACGGGCAAGCGCTTGGAGCGTAATTGCAATCAACACAAATATAATTTTGTTTACCTCGTCTGTTCCCATTTTTCCGAATATGAGTCGAGTTACATTCAGGACATTGCATAACTATTTAGCCTAAGTTCATCCCTCTATTATGCAACGCCCGGATTTGCACCAGAAGACCGATTTTCTTCATGCTCCTCATGCCAGCAAAGCGTCCATGAGGAGCATTTTACTCGAGTTTTACAGCAGTTTTTATGCTTGCTAGACTAGATTGTTGATTAACTTGTTTTTAGTTTTTCAGATTAAACTTGTGTGTTCTATAGACAGCAAAACAGCTTTAGAAATAATTAGGAATACTCAGCATTTCTCCACTACATTCAAACGTTAAAACTTTTTGTATAATGAAAAGCGGATGAGGGGAATCGAACCCCGTTCTCAACCATTTACGACGATATCGCGTAAGCTTAAAACCTTAGGAAGCTCCAGTAGAACTCAAAAAAACACAGATTCAGTAAGATTAAAAAGGAATTTGGCAAAATGTATTTGGATAACAAATACCCTTGGGGAATTAATTGCTCATTCGCAAAAACTCAATCGAGATAATAGTCAAAATAATATTTCTCAAGCCATACGCGAAATTGTCAATTTTACATTGAAGGGTAATATTGCTGCTTTTGCCAGGACATTTAACCTACCAAAAAATACAGTCTGGATGTGGCATGAAGGGAAAAGTACCCCTCAACTCAAACATATTCTAAGTATTTGTTACTGTCTGAATATTTCTTTATTAGACTTTTTGACCCAGAATAATTTTGAGTATCTAAAAATAGATAGTCAAAAACTACCCACCAAAATTTTGGTTAAAAGAGTATCTCTTCAGAATTGTGATATTCAAAAAATCGAAAGGTTTCTTGAGTCAGTTTTAAACGATCAAAACAGCAAGCCAACTACTATGAAAGAAGTTGCCAAAAAATTAGCTATCGACCAAAGAACCTTATCTAAACACTTCTCAGAATTATGTAAAGCTATTTCTACTAGGTATCAAAGTTATCAAGCTCAAATTAGAAGAAAAAAGATCGATGAATGTTGCCAGGAAGTCAAACAAGCCGTTGCTCTTTTGCATCGAAAAGGAGAATATCCTAGTGAAGCTCGCGTATCAAAATTAATTTCTCAACCTGGTTACTTTAGATATAAGAAAGTTAGAATGGCTCTCAAAGAATCAAAATCTTATATTGATTTTTAAAACATAACCTTGCCACAACGGCAAACTCAAACTTTAAATTACAAAAAGGCCTGTAATCCGAGCTTTTCCTAGGAATGGAGCATAGCGGATTTGAACCGCTGACATCTTGCATGCCATGCAAGCACTCTACCAACTGAGCTAATGCCCCAATACTCAAATAATATTACCATAATTGAATCATTTAATTAACTATGGCAGTTAACTAAGACGACTTAAACAGTTACCTACAATAAAATAGACGACTAGCATAGCAGCAGCAGCAGCAGCAACTAGTGTCCCAGCAAGCATGAGAGAAAACTCCTGCCGATCCAAAGCCGATTGCATTAAATGCAATGACCATGCCACTAGGGCAACATCAAATATGAGAATTGGAATCAGCATTATTTACGAAATGTAAAGACAATATCTATTTTAATACACAATTTTTAAGTTTTGGGCGGAATTATCTATAACTTAAGCTTTACTAAAGATTATCTAGTTAAGTAATTCTTATAGGGACTTTACGTTCTTGAAGATAAACTTTAATTTCTTGGATGTTTAGCTGACCAAAATGTAATAATGATGCCAGGAGAGCTGCCTCAGCTTTTCCCTCTTCTAAAGCTTCATAGATATGTTGACAGTTGCCAGCCCCCCCAGAGGCGATTACTGGAATTTCTACCTGTTCGGCAATCTTTCGAGTAAGTTCTAAATCATATCCTGCCTGGGTTCCATCTGCATCCATGCTAGTTACTAATAGTTCTCCTGCACCCCGATTTGCCATTTCGGCTGCCCAAGCGATCGCATCTATACCCGTGTTTTTTCTACCTCCACGGACATAAACATCCCAACCAGGATTACTAAGATCGATCCGTCTGCGAGCGTCAATTGCCACTACGATACACTGTTTGCCAAAGCGATCGCTAACACGATTAATTAGTTTTGGGTCGCGAACTGCTGCGGAATTGATACTCACTTTGTCGGCTCCAGCTCGTAACAAAATTTTAATATTTTCTAAGGATTGAATCCCCCCGCCGACAGTCAAAGGTATAAAGACCTGCTCTGCTGTGCGATAAACTACATCGACAATTGTGCCTCGATCTTCATGAGTAGCAGTAATATCCAGAAAAACCAGCTCATCTGCACCCGCATCATTATAAACTTTAGCTAGTTCTACAGGATCTCCCGCATCCTTAAGGTCAACAAAATTAACACCTTTGACCACTCGTCCAGCATTAACATCCAGACAAGGCAATATTCGTTTAGCAAGCATAGTCTAGTTTTCGATTATTCGGCAAAATATTCTCTAAAATAGAAATTGGCAATAGTAATAAATCAGTCTTGCTTTTGTTGCACCTGCGATCGTCCTAAAATTATCAGTTTAGCAGTTTATTTATTTAAACTGTAGTCAAACCACAGCAAGACTGATTCAATAAAGAGAATTTCATTTATTCTAATATTCTAAAAATATTTTATTCTAATTTTGTTGGCATAGATTAGCAACTGCCAATTTTATATAATCTAAAAACTTTAGAAATCCTCAGCAAAAAATTACTCTGCTACATTAGCTAACAGATTGGTTTTGGCTCGGTTAAATTATCACATACATAACAAAGAGGATGATGTTAGCATCTGCTAATGATATCATCCTCCAAAATATTAAATTTAGAAACCAGTCCCGTACTCCACCAAGGCAGTAGTTAATGCCCCAGTAACATCGGCAAATAGTTTGTCTATTTATTAATATTATTAATAGCGTTTTTGGTTAGGTTTGTAAACAATGAAGCTAACAGTTTGACATTGTTTGATGTTATCAAAACCAACGACACGAATGTAACAATCAGAATATTCTGAACGGCATTCACGAACTTCATTCAATACGTCTTGTGCGCTACGTGCATCAAATAACGGTAGCTTCCATAAAGTCCAGTGGTGTAATTCTGGAGTGGGATCTTTTTCGAATTCTACACCAGGGATGTAACCTTGATCGATCATAAAATCAATTTGCTTAGCAATTTGCTGATCGGTCAAAGGAGGTAGATAAGAAAGGGTTTCGTAGCGACGCTCTTTGGGTAATGTTTTCATGGTTTATCTTTAGCTGTATTATGTATTTTAATCAGAATCTTCGGTTTCCGAATTCGCTTCTGAAACATCTAAATTAAAAGTTTCATCAGGCGATCGGGTAAGACGCTCCAAAAGATAACGGCGATGTGCCAAGTTGTCTTTTTTGACTCCAGAAGCAACTATCTCAGGCAAAAATTCTAAAGTTTGTTCGGCAATATTATCGCGAACCGTCATTATGCGTAAAGCAAGCTCTTTTCCCCTTGGTTGAGACATAATATCTCTTAGGTATGTTTCTGCATCTCGCAGCTTTCCTCCTGAAGAGTATTGCCTCAACCAGATAGATTCTCTAGGATTAGTTTCTGCTAGTTGAGCAATAACTAGCTGTACTGCTTTGTAGGTCAGAAAATTTTGAACAACTTTAGCCGTATCTTTGGCAATGTCTTTTGGTTGCATCTAGTTCAGAATAGTAACTCTGGAATTCAAAATTTAGAACTGTTTATTCTTCATTCTTAATCCCAGATTAGACTATTGGCTGTTCACAAATAACTATTCTCGTTCTCTAGAGAGTGTCTACAGCATCAAACTCGAACTTAATTTCTTTCCAAAGTTCACAAGCTGCTGCTAGTTCAGGACTCCAACGACAAGCTTCACGAATAACATCGTTACCTTCGCGAGCCAAAGAACGCCCTTCATTACGAGCTTGAACACAAGCCTCAAGAGCCACACGGTTAGCTGTTGCACCAGGAGCATTACCCCAAGGGTGTCCTAATGTTCCACCACCAAACTGTAGACAAGAATCATCACCAAAGATTTCAACTAGTGCGGGCATATGCCATACGTGGATACCGCCAGAAGCAACGGGCATTGTGCCAGGCATAGAAGCCCAATCTTGAGTAAAGAAGTTACCACGCGAGCGATCTTCTTCTACATAGTCTTCGCGCATTTGGTCTACAAAACCAAGAGTAATGTCGCGTTCACCCTCAAGTTTACCGACAACAGTACCAGAGTGTAAATGATCGCCACCAGACATACGTAAACACTTAGCTAATACGCGGAAGTGAATACCGTGATTTCTTTGACGGTCAATTACAGCGTGCATTGCGCGGTGAATGTGCAGTAACATACCGTTCTTGCGACACCATTTAGCTAGAGTAGTGTTAGCAGTAAACCCACCAGTCAGGAAGTCGTGCATTACGATAGGAGTGCCAATTTCTTTAGCGAACTCAGCACGTTCCATCATGTCTTCGCAAGTAGCGGCGGTTACGTTGAGGTAATGACCTTTAACTTCGTTGGTTTCTGCCTGGGATTTTTCGATTGCTTCTTGGACGAACAAAAAGCGATCGCGCCAACGCATGAAAGGCTGAGAGTTAATGTTTTCATCATCTTTGGTGAAATCTAGACCACCGCGAAGACATTCATAAACTGCACGACCATAGTTTTTAGCCGATAGACCTAGCTTGGGTTTGATGGTGCAGCCCAATAAAGGACGACCATACTTATTTAACAAGTCTCTTTCGACAGTGATACCGTGGGGAGGACCTTGGAAAGTCTTCATCAAAGCTACAGGAATACGAAGATCCTCTAAACGTAATGCACGTAGAGCTTTAAACCCAAATACGTTACCTACCAAAGAAGTGAGAATGTTAGTTACAGAACCTTCTTCAAATAAATCCATCGGATAAGCGACAAAACAGAAATACTGGTTGTCTTCTCCAGGAACGGGTTCAACTTCATAACAACGACCTTTATATCGGTCTAGGTCGGTCAAGCCATCTGTCCATACTGTTGTCCAAGTACCAGTAGAAGATTCAGCAGCTACGGCAGCTGCACATTCTTCAGCGGGAACTCCTGGTTGAGGAGTCATGCGGAAACAAGCCAGTAGGTCTGTATCCTTGGGGGTGTAGTCTGGGGTGTAATAAGTTAGGCGATAGTCTTGTACACCAGCCTTAAACCCAGCAGAAGTCTTAGTTGCCATGTTTGGTCATTCCTCCATAAATAAAACGCTTAATTTTTACTTTCTAATAGAGTCACTAGTCTTAATAGACTCTATATACCGTTAAAAAAAAATCAGTAGAAAGATGTTTCGCTGTTCTAAAAAAATCGTTGCTTTAAATAGCAAACTTAAGCTACTTTTCTTAAGCAATTTCTTATGTTAACACCATAGCATGAATGTTAATACTTTATATGTATTTGCAACTCGATATTGATTGGTTTATTTTTTACAATAGATTAATTTAACTAATAAGTATTGTTGACAACGATTAAAATTGTTAAGAATTAATAATATTTTTTTTGTTTAATTAGTTTAGAGCATTTTTCTAGTAGGAAAAATTAACTTGCTGTTCTGAGTATATTTGCCTAAACCTTCTCTTTATAGGGTTTTCCACATTTAATATCTAGTTACGCGGTGACGGTCAAATTAAAGCAGAAACCTACTTTAATCTGCCAAAACAAG
Organism: Coleofasciculaceae cyanobacterium; assembly: GCA_036703275.1. Classification (NCBI taxonomy): domain Bacteria; kingdom Bacillati; phylum Cyanobacteriota; class Cyanophyceae; order Coleofasciculales; family Coleofasciculaceae; species Coleofasciculaceae cyanobacterium. The sequence continues at coordinate 13,663 of DATNPK010000104.1, forward strand.
ACGTAAAAAAGTTGGCACAAATCAAAAAACTGTACCAACGAAGTATAAATATTTAATCGCTATTATGCTTATTTTAACTATGCTTGTGTTGCTCACAAAAACCGCCAACTAAGCTAATCTAGGATTCCTATTTTTTCTGGTTAGAATCTAAACCTTTATTGTAGGGAAATAAGGTTACCAAAAGTTCATTAATATAAACTTGCCCTACGACTGGAACTTTGGGTTTTTGAGCTGAAGATTCAAAAGCTGTTTCTACGTGAGGAATTGAAGCTGAATTTTGACTTTGGTTAGAATCTCGATCTACAGTTGGTTTTGATTTTGGAGGAGCGTGCTGATTGTCCGAAAAAGCATTATTGTTCTGATAGCTCTTGCTGGATTTTGCTTTAGTCTGATTCTTAGTATTTTTCCTTTCTGGCTCATCTTGAGAGGATGCTTGACGAGAAATATCACCAATAATTGAGCCAGGCTCAACCACAGTCATCGATGCCACATTTTCTTGAAAAATAGTAGTTGAAGTACCAATACAGCAATTATTGCCGATCTTGCTTTCGCCGATAATTAGTACTCCAGATCCTAAAATAGCCCCAGCTTCTATTTCAATAGACCCCTGACAAGCATTAATAATTGCCCCCATTCCAATGCAAACATCAGCTCGAATAATAATACGCCTATCGGGAGCAGCTTGCAGAATAACTCCAGGAGCTAAAGACGCTGTAGGATGAATTTCTACATCACCACTGATGCGTATATCTTTATTTAAAATAGGTTGCGGAGGTGGTAGATAAATCATAGGGGAAAATAAATTGATGGACACAGGAACAGTTGCTTGGATTTCATTTGCAGTTACCTACAGGAAAAATTACTAATTACTGCTCCCTTGTCCTCTAGTACACGAACGCAACCTCTACAGACATTTATGGTCGTTGAATAATCGTTTCAGCAACTCTTCTTTTGTTTTTGGGGTCAATTCCTAACAAACGAACATATTCGTTGCTGTGTTCAGCTAAACATACTTCTAATGAAGCAACTACGTCTAACTCATGACGACTATCGATCGGAGCGCAACTTTTCCAGGATTTGGTTTTAAAGCGTCGCTTATCTGCATGTTCCATACCGATCTTATAGCCAGCAGCAAGTAGAGAACGAACTTCTTGAATTGCTTCATCACTTAAATGACGTTGACTAAACGTGTTGTAATTTGCTGGGCGACCTTTATGCTTATTACCGCTAGTGTAATCAGCTACAAAGTAACTTCGATCCTTGCCATTATCATTGCCATTGCCGTTGCGACTTCCATTACCGTTGCTTTTAGCTTTGGGATTATCACTCGGTCTTTGGATAATAGTTTCAGCAACTCTGCGTTTGGCTTGAGAATCGATGCCCAACATACGAACATATTCGCCTTTATGTTCTGCCAAACAATGTTCTAAAGCAGCAACTACTTCAGATTCCCGACCACTATCAATAGGAGAACAGCTTTTCCAAGATTTAGTTTTGAAACGTCTTGTGTCGGCGTGTTCTGAGCCAATTTGATAGCCAGCGGCCAACAAAGAGCGAATTTCTTGAACTACTTCTGAATCTAAGCTACTGCTAGTACCATTGCTACTGTAACTAGCTTTACCACCGTTACCATTACTGTAGCTAGAACTTGCAAAACTTTTAGAAGACTGTACTGGAGCCTCTCCAGGACGCTGCACGATTATTTCAGCTGTTCTCCTTTTGGCATTAGTATCAACGCCGATGACGCGAACATACTCATTGGGATATTCCATCATAGCCTGTTCAATGGCGTTAAATATTTTGTTGCTACCGCCTTCAATTTGCCCGACAGTAAGCCAAGATTTAGTTTTGAAGCGACGTTTGCTGGCACGTTCAATCCCAATGCTACAGCCTTGAGAAATTAAACTATTAATTTGACCTGCAATATCACCTGCCAGGCTTCCCTGAGCTACGCTACTGTAGTTAGAGCGATTTCTACCACCATGGCTTCGACCTCGCTCGTGAGTAGCAACACTTTTGACAGTTCCCGACCCAGGAGTATCTCCAGGACGTTGAACTATAATTTCGGCAACTCTTCTTTTAGCCTTGGGATCTATTCCTATTAGCCTGACATATTCACCTTGACACTCACGAAGCACAGAATCTAACTGAGCTATAACCTGATTTTCTTTTCGACTGTCTATTTGACCACCAGTAAGCCAGGATTTGGTTTTAAAGCGACGTTGGTTAGCGTGTTCTGTACTGATAATACAGCCTTGCGCCAATAGCGATCGCACTTGGGTTCTAATGTCTGAACTTAAACTCATATTCTCTACTGAATTTATATAATCATTCTCATTATTGACATTGAAATTGGGATTTGCGTCGGTTTTACCACGTCCGCGAGCTTTGTAAACTTGAGGATTTACACAGGCTTCATCATCGGCGCAGCGATAACCAGCCAAAAGAGCCTCGTTGATTTCGACCACGTGGTTAGCAAAGTAGCGATCGCCCTCTATTACATCAGGCAAACGTTCCGCCTGCTGCTGATTGACGATCACTGCTCCTGAAGGAACATACTTTCCTGGAGGAATTTCTACATCTTGAATTAAAGCGTGCATCATGATAATGCAACCATCACCTACTTTGGCATTAAAGACAGTGGAGCGAAAACCAATAAAGCATTCGTCTCCAATGTAGGCTGGTCCATGAATCAGCGCCATGTGAGTAATACAGGTGTTTCTGCCAATCCAGACCGAATACTCTTGGTTATCATCACCAACTACCCGACCTTTTTCTAGACCATGAATTACAACGCCATCTTGAATATTGCTACTCTCTCCAATGTGAAAAGGCGTTCCCTCATCGGCTCTGATGGAACTACCAGGAGCAACAAAAACATTTGCTCCTATCCTTACATCACCAATTAATCGAGAAAAAGAATGCACGTAGGCACTTTCATCTATTCTTGGTGTTGCTAAATTATTCGACCACGGAGTCGGGGGAGCCGCTTTGGTGCGGACTGCCATTGTTTTAATTCCTCCTAAACTAACTTAACCATTGTTTTGATCGATCTCAACTAAGCTACATTCTTTGCCACTTAAGCCCTAAGACAAACGCTCTGCTTCTTTTTTACTGTAGAGAGCATTACGATCGACGTTGACCGTATCAATAATGCCAACAACAGTGGCATCAAGTGGTTTTGACTCTTGACCAGCCTCAATACGAGCTGCGCCACCTCGACTGACCAAAACCCACTCGCTAACCCCAGCACCAATCAAGTCTCCTGCAACTTCATACTTTGGTAAAAGCTGACCTGATTCATCGATATACTGAACCAAAAGTAACTTGATTCCTCTCATGCTGGGAGCTTTATGCGTGCTAACTACCGTGCCACGAACTTGGGCTATCTGCATACCAGAATGTTGCCTAAATTAATATTAATTTTATGGTCTTCTTAAAGGACGGGGATTAACGCTTTCACGAAACTGCTCTACAGCTTCGGTGTAGCGAATGGGCAGAACATACTCCAGGTTTTCGTGAGGACGAGCAATAATGTGAGTAGATAATACTTGACCGCCATTTACCCGACTTACATTTTCAGTTCCCGCAGAAACAGACGCCTGTACTTCTGATACATCACCCCGAACGATTACAGTTACACGACCTGTGCCGATTTTTTCGTATCCCACCAGGGTGACACGAGCTGCTTTCACCATAGCATCTGCTGCTTCCACTACCGCAGGAAAGCCTAAGGTTTCGATCATTCCGACTGCAATTGACATAATTTTTAACTCCTGAATTTTTAGGGGCGCGTTACGCAAGGTTAAAGGTCGCGTAATCGCCTAAATTGTTTAATTTGTTATTAATTTCGCTCTGAAGCTATTTCGATATTCCTACTTAATAATTTATTAATAGGTGCGAAACTGCTCTACTTCTTCGGTGTAACGGATAGGCAAAACATACTCCAAGTTTTCGTGAGGACGAGCAATAATGTGAGTAGATAATACTTGACCGCCATTTACTCTGGTCACATTTTCAGTTCCCGCAGCAACAGACGCCTGTACTTCTGATACATCACCCCGAACGATTACAGTTACACGACCTGTGCCGATTTTTTCATATCCCACTAAGGTTACACGAGCCGCCTTGACCATAGCATCTGCTGCTTCTACTACCGCAGGGAAACCCAAGGTTTCAATCATTCCGACTGCAATTGACATACTTTTACTCCTTAGAGAGCTAGCTGTTGTGCTAGCCACTTTTACTAAATTTACTATCGTTCGATTCTGAGACTGAAATAATTAGTTTGATTCAAAAATCACTAATAGTCGCGAAATTGTTCTACTGCTTCGGTATAGCGAATCGGTAGGACATATTCGAGGTTTTCATGAGGACGAGCAATAATGTGGATCGATAACACCTCACCACCTTTAACTCTTTTAACAGATTCCACTCCAGCAGCAACGGAAGCCTGTACTTCTGATACATCGCCACGCACAATCACGGTTACGCGACCTGTCCCGATTTTCTCGTATCCCACCAGGGTGACACGAGCCGCCTTGACCATAGAGTCCGCTGCCTCTACTACTGCGGGAAACCCCAGAGTTTCGATCATTCCTACTGCGATAGACATTTTTGTATCTTTTCCTCTTTAAACAGAATATCAAGTAAGATGAATAGCCAAATTAATGAAGCCGAAATGCTCAATTACCAAGGCTTGTCGTATTTTTCCGCTCTTAAACGTGGCTACCAAACTAAATTTTCCAGGCTCATATAATAACTATGAATTCTACTTTTTTTTGGGTCAAACTGTGAAGTAACTTAAGCTACCTTGCCCAAAAATTACAGAGCCATAAAAATTCGGTACTGGCTAATTTACTTACCTATAATCAAGCATAAATAACCTTGACTCCTTTGACAACATAAAACATGATTATATTTTTTAATTTGATTGTTAATAAGAATTAATACTTGGTAGCAAAACAATCACTATTTGTGCCTTGAGTAGCGGCTTGTATTAAAGATACATTTACTATTTATAATTTATTCATAATGTCTGATGAAACCAGATCTTACTTTAATCTATATGTGTAATATACATGTTATCAAAAGGCTCGTATTTATTTGATCGAGCTTTTAATGATATGTTGCATCTAGTTTTGCCAGCCTGACTAATTGTGATTTAAAGGTGGCAATCTTTAAATCATGACAGCACAGACAATCTAGTTGAATGAGCAGTCGATCCCAGCATAAAACCTTAACTAAGATTAATTTAGGCAGAAATTTAGAGTATAAATTACTAGTAAATCTTTTTTTAGATAACAGATTTAACTTAAGAGCCAAAATATCTGTTCATCAAAGATTGGTGGCAGAAGAAACTTATATAGTTATCTGTCTTAACTATTTATTCAAGACTATCAAAATTTATCTGGGTTTATTGGAAATAATATTTAGAGGCATAATTGCTGTTAAAATAAGGGTTTAAGAAAAATAATCAATAGTGGTTGCCCTAGCTTAGGAAAACTCGGCTAACCGAATTGGTAACTATAAAATTTTGGTGTTGTAAATTAATGGGCAGTTTTAATGACTGACTTTCTATTAGGAAATTTTTGGGTAATACCTATATATAGCTTAGTAGGTGCGATTATTACTCTTCCGTGGTCTTTAGGTATTATTCGTAAGACAGGTCCCCGTCCCGCAGCATATATTAATATATTGATGACTGTAGTGGGGTTTGTCCACGCTTCAATAATTTTTAATTTAATCTGGGCTAGACCAGCACAGCAGCTTGTATTTCACTGGTTACAGGTAGCAGATCTGGATTTAAGGTTGTCGTTTGAGCTGTCTCCAGTAAGCTTTGGAGCATTAGAAGTAGTAACGGGCATTAGCCTGTTAGTACAAATTTACGCTTTGGGCTATATGGAAAAAGATTGGTCGCTAGCACGCTTCTTTGCCTTGATGGGGTTCTTTGAAGCTGCTTTGGCTGGTTTGGCTCTAAGCGATTCTTTGCTACTGAGTTACTGTTTGCTAGAGGCTCTAACCTTATCAACTTATCTTTTAGTTGGTTTTTGGTATGCTCAACCACTAGTAGTGACGGCTGCTAGAGATGCTTTTTTGACAAAGAGAGTAGGAGACATAATATTATTGATGGCGATCATAGCTCTTTCTAGCTATGGCGAAGGGCTAAATTTTTCCCAGTTAGAGAATTGGGTGAATGGAAATCAACTCGATCCGACGATCGCAGCATTTTTGGGGTTAGCTTTGATTGCAGGACCGATTGGTAAATGCGCCCAGTTTCCGCTTAACCTATGGTTAGACGAAGCGATGGAAGGACCGAATCCAGCGGGAATCATGCGGAACTCAATTGTGGTATCGGCTGGAGCTTATGTTTTGATTAAGCTAGAGCCTGCAACTGCAATTTCGCCAATTTCTGCCACTGCTTTGATTGTTGTAGGAATGGTTACGGCAATTGGGACATCTTTAATGGCGATCGCGCAAATAGACATCAAACGGGCATTATCTCATTCAACCAGTGCCTATATGGGTTTGGTATTTATCGCGGTGGGATTAAGACAGGTAGATATAGCTTTTTTGCTGCTGTTTAGTCATGCGCTCGCTAAAGCTTTATTGTTTATGAGTGCTGGCTCGGTCATTCTAACTACCAATAATCAAAACGTTACTGAGATGGGTGGTTTGTGGTCGAGAATGCCAGCCACTAGCCTGTCCTTCTTGGCTGGTGCAGCAGGATTGATTGCCTTTTCGCCGTTAGGGATATTTTGGACTTATAATCGGTGGTTTAGTGGCTCTTGGGATGTGGATTGGTGGCTACTGTTCATTGTCATGTTTGTTAATGTCTTTTCGGCGATTAACTTAACGCGCTTGTTTCGAGTCATCTTCTTGGGCAAACCTCAAGTGAAAAGCCGTCGCGCCCCTGAAGTTCCCTGGCAGATGTCGGTACCAATGGTTTCTCTAATCATAGTCACCTTGATTGCTTCTTTGGCTCCAGTACAGTGGCCTCTTTGGTTAAGTCCCAACAGTCCCTTATCCTTAGAGCAACCTGGGTTGATTACTCAATATGCAACACCGTTATTAATTGCCTCTGGTGCTTTGGGATGTATTATCGGTTCAACAATAACAATAAGAAAACCTTGGGCTCGATCGAGCAACCTGACCCTGCGCTTCTTTCAAGATTTATTGGCTTATGATTTCTACATCGACAAACTATATGAAATTACCGTGATTGCAGCAGTTTCTAATTTGGCCAAATTTGCCTCTTGGATCGATCGCTATGTAGTAGACGGAGCAGTTAACTTGGTTAGTCTGGCAACAATTTTTAGTAGTAATGCTCTAAAATACAATACTTCTGGACAATCTCAGTTTTATATCACCACGATGGTGATTGCCGTGGGATTACTTCTCTGGTCGACGATCAATGGTCAGTGGTCAATGGTGACGAGTTACTGGTCATCCATTATGTAGTAATTATGTAGTAATAGTTTTGATGCCCAATTTTAAACCGCTTTGAATCGATTTTAGTTAATTTTTTTTAGATAGCATCATGCTCAGTGCCTTAATTTTGATTCCTTTTGTGAGTGCAGCCATAATTGGTTTGATTTCTCACCAAGGAAATACTCCCCGCAATATTGCTATTGTTACCGCAGTTAGCGTTTTAGTCATTAACATAATTGTTGCTTTTCAGTTTGATTACCAACAGGAAAGCTTTCAGTTTGTCGAAGATATTCCCTGGATTGAATGGATTGGTTTGAACTATCACTTGGGAATTGATGGTCTTTCTTTTCCTTTGGTACTGCTCAATAGTTTCTTAACTCTGATTGCCATCTTTAGTACTAGTTCAACTATTCAAAGACCTAGACTATACTACGCTATGTTGCTACTGTTGAGTGGCGGGGCGGCAGGGGCGTTTTTGGCTCAAGATTTATTGCTGTTCTTTTTGTTCTATGAACTGGAAATTATACCTCTATACTTTTTGATTGCCATTTGGGGTGGTGCACAACGAGGTTACGCAGCAATGAAGTTTTTGCTTTATACTGCTGTGTCGGGAATTTTAGTCTTGGCTTCTTTCTTGGGTTTGGTCTGGTTGACCGAGGCAAGCAGCTTTGATTATCTACCGTTGCGATCGCATACTTTACCTCTAGCCACTCAACTACTGTTACTTGCACCATTGCTGGTAGGAATCTTCATCAAAATTCCGATTTTTCCTTTTCATACTTGGCTTCCTGATGCTCACGTCCAGGCATCTACTCCCATATCGGTGCTGCTGGCAGGAGTATTACTAAAGCTAGGTACTTATGCTCTGTTGCGTTTTGCGGTGGGACTGTTTCTCGAAGGCTGGTTATATCTTGCTCCTTGGTTGGCAATTTTAGCCAGTATTAGTGCTTTATATGGGGCATCTTGTGCGATCGCGCAGAAAGATATGAAAAAAGTAGTGGCATACTCGTCCATTGCTCACATGGCTTATATCCTTCTAGCTGCCACCGCTACTACTCGTCTTAGCATGACCGCAGCAGTATTCCAAATGGTCAGCCACGGTTTAATCTCAGCCTTTCTTTTCCTCCTGGTGGGCATGGTTTACAAAAAAACTGGTTCACGAGACGTAGATGTCTTACGAGGCTTACTTAATCCAGAAAGAGGACTGCCTGTTACTGGCGGATTAATGATCTTAGGCGTGATGGCAAGCTCTGGGCTACCTGGGATGGTCGGTTTTATCTCGGAATTTCTAGTATTTAGAGGCAGTTTTCCTATTTTCCCGATCCCAACTCTGCTTTGCCTTGTGGGAACAGGTCTAACAGCAGTTTACTTCTTATTAGTTATTAATAAAGTCTTTTTTGGTCGCTTGACAGAAGGACTGGCTCAACTACCTCCTGTGAAATGGAGTGAACACGCGCCTGCCTTTGTCTTGCTGCTGCTGATTATTACCTTTGGGATTAAGCCAGACTGGGTAACTCACATCTGCGAAGTACAGGCGATCGCTCTGTTAACAGGGAGCTAATTTTACATTTTTAAACGTTAAATCAATACGGTTTAGATAAAATCATGGTCGGCATTTCCGTTAAACGTTCCAAATCCCTTTTGATTGAAGAATATATTACCAGGCTAGAAAAAGGAGAAGCCTTGCTTGATAATTCTCCTCAAAATTTAATCGAAGTTATCGGTATTCTTAAAAGTTATGGCGTAGTTTTAGATGCTTACTCTACCAATCTTTGCTATACCGCTAATACCCAATTTTTAAAACTGTTTCCCGTGTTTAAGTATTTTAATGGCAAGGTAGATGCGGCTAGTGTAGCTAAGTTTGTTTGGCACGATCGCATTAATTACGAATATGCTGAATACTGCATGAAAGCAATGTTTTGGCATGGTGGCGGTGGTTTAGATGCCTATCTCAATACTCCAGAGTTTGCCCAGCAAACCGATAAGCTAATCAGGGAGTATCATAAGTACAACCCTTTGATGCTGACTTTACACAAGGCATTCAAAGATTTTCTACCCGAGCAAATGCGCCAAATGTGTTACTATAGCGCGCTGGGACAGTTTTGGCGGGTAATGAGCGATATGTTTCTGGAGCTATCTGATAGTTACGATCGCGGTGAGATTAAGTCTATTCCCGACGTGGTTAAGTTTATTCTTGATGCTCTAGTGGCAGATGCCATGCGTCCGATTACCTATACAGTAAAGTTGCGCGATCGTGAATTTGATATCCTGCCAAAGTCCGCAGGATTGACTTTCTTAGCTGATACCGCCGTACCTTATGTTGAAGCAATCTTTTTTAGAGGAACTCCTTTTCCAGGTACAGTATCTTATAATGCCCAAGCTTATGAGATTCCCTATGACCCAGGAATGTTTAACTACGGCGCACTCTATGCCGATCCTTTGCCTATTGGTGGCGCTGGTATTCCTCCGACACTTTTAATGCAGGATATGCGCCATTTTTTACCAGACTATCTTCGCCAACTCTATGAACAAAAAAGTATTCGTGGGTTAGGAGATATAAGAATACAAATTTGTGAGAGTTTTCAAAAATCAATGTTCTGCGTTACTACCGCAGCGGTAAAAGGATTAGCTCCTCATCCTCTTGATACAGACGATCCTGAACAAAAACTGGCTAACCGCAAATATTTAACAGGCTGGCTAAACCGAATTCTAGAATCTCAATTGATTAAAGTCAACAGCCAAACTAGAAATCAACTAACAGCAAAGCTCTCTTAATATTATTTATCTTGATTATTTCATTTGCTATTCGACAAATTTGCCACCACAGAGTGAGATAATCAATGTCAAACTGTTTATTAAGAAAATCTTAAGCTCACAAGAGTTAACTTCAATATACATAGACAGTCATAACATTCAAAAAAACATAATTTTGAGTCATGACAAAAACCGCATGGGTATTTCCAGGACAAGGTTCTCAGGAAGTAGGAATGGGAATAGATTTACAAAATATTTCCCCTGCACGAGCAAAGTTTAAAGTAGCAGAAAAAATACTTGGTTGGTCTGTATTAGATATTTGTCAGGGAGATGAATCAACCTTGGCTCGTACTCTTTATACTCAACCTTGTCTATATGTTGTTGAATCAATATTGGCAGATTTGTTAGTAGAGAAAACAGGTTTGCCGCAGTTAGTAGCAGGTCACAGCCTAGGTGAATATGTCGCTTTATATGCAGCAGGGGTTTTCGATTTTGAATCGGGATTAAGACTCGTCAACAAAAGAGCTGAATTAATGGATAGTGCTGCTGGGGGAAAAATGGCAGCCTTAATGAAGTTCGATCGCGCTGAATTAATTACCGCCTTAAACAATACTACTGATGTGGTTTTAGCTAATGATAATAGCGAAGCACAAGTAGTTATTTCTGGTACTCCAGAAGCAGTAGAAAATATTTTAAGCACAGTAAAAGCAAAAAGAGCCATGACGTTAAATGTTTCTGGTGCTTTTCATTCTCCCCTGATGCAAGAGGCGGGCGATCGCTTTTTGGCAGTATTAGACGCTGTTAGCTTTAATGAAGCAAAAATACCAGTCATTTCTAATGTCGATCCGACTCCTACCACCGAGGGACAAGAGCTGAAACGTCGACTAGCTAAGCAAATCACTAGCTCAGTCCGCTGGCGCGAAACCATGCTGCAATTTTCTCAAGAGGAAGTCACTAATGCGCTCGAAGTTGGGCCAGGAAAAGTTTTGTGTGGCTTAATTAAAAGAACCTGTCGCGAAATTAATTTGCAGGCTATTGGCACACTAGAACAATTAAATACTAAAGCAACAGCCTTAATCTCCTAAGTTAAGACTCATACACTAACGTAGTAAAAAATTGTTGCAGCATATTTAGTTAGCAATATTATCATGTCAACTGTCACGAACAAAAATTTAGTTCTTGAATTTTATCGAGCTTTCGACGATCGAGACATCGATAAGGCTTTTACGCTATTAGCTGCTGATTTTGCTTATTTGGCTGGAATACCAAAGACACTAGATAGTGATGGTTTTAAACAGTTTGGCATGACATTTTATTCAGCCTTTACTAATGGTCAGCATCAGTTTGATGAAGTAATCGTAGAAGGGGAGAAAGTTGTTACCTGTGGAACATTTACCGCTATACATACGGAAGACTTTCAAGGGCTTCCTCCGAGAAAGCAAATTACAATATCAATTATGCACATCGATCGCATTGAACAGAGCAAGATTATCGAACATTGGGGACAAAAGATGCTCAAGGCTTAATGCAACAGTTAGGCATTATGTTTCTCCCCAGTCCCAAACTTTTTCTACCAATTCTCAAAAATACTCTCTTGAAACTTTTTAGATAATAAAGACAATCTCTTTAGATTATTTGCGGTTGATGATTACTGATGTAGCTAATTTATCAGCTAACAAAATTCCGTTCAATTGCGTCTGCTACTCGACAGACATCATACATTTGAGCTACATCATGAACTCTTAAAACATCTGCCCCCCTAGCGATCGCGCCATAACAAGCAGCAGCAGTCCCCCAAATTCGCTCTTTGGGAAGGCTTTTTTGCAGGATAGGACGCATAAAACTTTTACGAGATACTCCGACCAAAATCGGTAATTCTAAAGCTTTTAGTTCGCTTAAACGCTGAATTAAAGTTAAACTTTGCTCTGCTGTTTTAGCAAAACCAATACCTGGATCGATAATAAGATGATCTCTGGGGATACCACAGGCGATCGCTTTAGCTATTTGATTAGTTAAAAATTTTAATACTTCTGCTACCACGTCTTGATATTCAGTCAAAGACTGCATCGTTTTTGGAGTACCGCGAATGTGCATCAAGATCAGCGGAACGTTTAATCGAGAAATTGTTGACAGCATCTGGTCATCAAAAGTTGCTCCAGAGATATCATTAACAATATCTGCTCCTGCTGCGATCGCTTCTTGAGCCACAATAGCTTTAGTCGTATCGATGGAAATCGGAATTGAACTTTTTCGTAGTTGTTGAATCACAGGAATAACTCTGGCTAGTTCCTCTTCAACAGAGATCTCTGCTGCATTCGGGCGAGTAGATTCTCCACCAATATCAATAATATCTACACCACGATCGATCATGTCTCTGGCTTGAGTTAAGGCAGTCTCAACACGATCGAATTCACCACCATCACTAAAACTATCGGGAGTAACGTTGAGAATCCCCATTAAATAAGTTCTTTCGCCCCAGTTAAAAGTGCGATCGCGAATCTTTAAGGTCATAAAATTAGCTTTGTTTAAATAATAAAAGAGCCTAAATTGAAACTGGAATATGGCAAGATTCTACTACTTTGTCTGTGCAAGCTCGTAAATAAAATTTAAAATATCAATTATCGACAGCTATAAATTGGGAATGGGTGAACAAACGCTAGATTGGTTGAGATTGCAAAAAGCATTGTCTGTAGAGGCAGAAAGAGGATATACAGATTTAGTTGGTAATCAATTTCGCTTCAGTGAGTTTCTCTGTCTCAGCTTGGGTAAGCCCCCCAGAAATATTCCGGCTGGGGATAAAATACAGTGGCATGATGTCGCTCAAAAGTTCGCCGGCTATGAAGGCTTAAGTTCTTCTCAGAGAAAGCAGTTAGTTATTAGTACCCGCAATTTTCTGCATCAGCAAAAAGTGATCGTCGAAACACCCGATACCCCGCCCAAACCCAAAGTTCCCCGCACCGCAACTTTAAGTAGTCCCCAAGCTAAAACTTACTTCAACCCAGCGATCTCTTTAGATCAGCCTTTGAGTAGAATAATTGATATTGGTCGTAGAAGTAATTATCTTGAACGTTTAGGGCTATATACAGTTAGAGACTTGTTGTTTTATTATCCCCGCGATCATCTAGACTATGCCCGCCAGGTACAAATTACCCATCTCGAAGCAGGAGAAACCGTAACGGTAATCGGTACAGTCAAAAGCTGCAAATGTTTTAGTAGTCCGAGAAATAAGCAATTAACTATCTTTGAGTTGATTTTGAGCGATGCCACAGGTAGATTGAAGCTCAATCGTTTTCTAACAGGTGCTAGATATAGCCATCGAGGTTCGCAAGAAAGATATAAACGCCAGTATCCTGAAGGCTCAATCGTGGCTGCTTCTGGACTAGTCAAGCAAAATAAATATGGCATCACTTTAGATAAGCCTGAAATTGAAGTTTTAGATGGTGCAGGGGCGAGTATTGAATCGAGCAAAATCGGTCGCCTGTTACCCGTATACCCTTTAACCGAAGGAGTCCCCGCCGATACCGTCAGGAAATCAGTTATTGCTGCTTTACCTGCTGCTGCCCAATTGCCCGATCCCCTACCAAGTGAATTACGTGATTTATATGGTTTAGTTAAATTAAAAAATGCGATCGCCTGTATTCACTATCCTGAAACCGGTGAAGAACTTACCCATGCCAGACGCAGGTTAGTCTTTGATGAATTTTTCTATCTCCAGTTAGGCTTTTTGCAGCGTCGTCAACAGCTAAAACAAAATCAATCGAGTGCTAGCTTTGCACCACAAGGTAAGCTAATCAAACAGTTTGAGCGGATATTGCCGTTTACCTTAACCAATGCTCAACAAAGAGTTATCAGGGAAATCTTTCAAGATTTAGGTACTGCCGATACGCCGATGAATCGTTTGGTACAGGGAGATGTGGGTTCAGGAAAAACCATCGTAGCCGTATATGCCATACTTGCGGCAATTCAATCTGGTTATCAGGCTGCACTAATGGCACCTACAGAAGTATTAGCCGAACAACATTATCGTAAGTTAGTTGCCTGGTTTAATTTGCTGCATTTACCCGTAGAGTTACTTACGGGTTCGACTAAAACCGCTAAACGACGAGAAATTCATTCCCAACTAGAAAATGGTGAATTGCCTCTGCTGGTAGGGACTCATGCTTTAATCCAAGATCCTGTTCAATTCCATAAGCTAGGTTTAGCCGTAATTGACGAACAACACCGTTTTGGGGTGCAGCAGCGGGCGCGTTTATTAGGCAAAGGAAAATCTCCCCATGTGTTAACCATGACGGCTACTCCTATTCCTCGGACGTTGGCTTTAACCCTACATGGCGATTTAGATGTAAGTCAGATCGATGAACTACCGCCAGGTAGACAGGCGATCTCTACTATGGCAAAAAAGGGTAAGGATCGCAAAAAAGTCTATGATTTAATCCGCAGAGAAATTGCTCAAGGCAGACAAGCTTATATTATTTTCCCTTTAGTCGAAGAATCAGAAAAGCTCGACCTTAAGGCAGCAACGGAAGAACATCAACGCTTATCAGAAGTAATCTTTCCTGAGTTCAAAATTGCTTTGCTGCATGGTCGTATGAGTTCGGCAGATAAAGATGCAGCGTTAAACTCTTTTCGCGATAATGATTGTCAGATTATTGTTTCAACTACAGTAATTGAAGTGGGAGTTGATGTGCCAAATGCAACAGTAATGGTGATCGAACACGCTGAACGTTTTGGTTTATCTCAACTGCACCAGTTGCGAGGGCGAGTTGGTCGTGGTAGTAATAAGTCCTATTGTTTCCTAATGAGTAGCACTAAAAATATTGAAGCCAGACAGCGTTTAGCAGTGCTAGAAGAATCTCAAGATGGCTTTTTTATCTCCGAGGCAGATATGCGTTTTCGAGGACCTGGGGCTGTACTAGGGACTAGACAGTCAGGACTGCCAGACTTTGCCTTAGCTAGCCTTGTGGAAGACCAAGAAGTGCTGAATTTGGCCAGAGAAGCAGCGGAGAAGATTATTGCTGCGGATCAAATGTTAGAGAATTCTCCGACCTTGAAACAAGAGTTAGAGATTCGCTATCGTCGTCTACTAGGTGGCGATATTTTAAATTGAGCGAACTTCTGCAACTTAATACTTTTCAATACACAGCGTCTTAAATTTAATAGCGCGATTGGCGACGCCTAGCCGCCCTAAACGACTAGCTTCGCGTCGTCCTTTAGGATAAGCTTCGAGACCGAAGGGCGGAGTGCGGTTTATCCGTGAATCCGCGATTGGCAAATGCCGTGGCATACCGCTACGCATAAAGGCATCGCACCTAACAAAAACTTGGCTGTACGTCGCGCTTAATATTAACTAATTTGAAATTCAATCTATCTTAATTGTCTTTTACTCAATTAGTTGTTTTCCTGCCCCAACATTTCTAACTGCAATTTTAAAAATTCCCCTTAAAAATCATTCCTTAAAAAGCTTACTAAGTTGTTGATTAGTGAATGACTAACCTTTGATTTAACCGCTGACTTAACGGCAATATTGCTATTTGCAGCAAATCCTGTTTGAGAGGAAAGTCGTGGTATATCTGCTAATAATTATTTAAAGTTGTATTGAATTGAAGCTATAAAATACGAGTAACTAACTAAAATTTATATATATCCAGATTTGTTTAGCTTGCTTTGCGTTAAAAAAATACTCTAAATAATGATTGTTAAAGCTATTTTTATTGTTTAATTGAAAACTATGTTTGTGCTTTTAAGCTTAAATTGGAAGGCAAACAAATAAAAGCAATATAGCTCCTAAATATATTAATTAAAGATGTAACTAACCTCTCAACCATCATGGGAAAGCTAGAACTCAAAAGTTTTAGTAAATATTATTTGGTAAATATTAATTGATAAACTGCATTAATTACAGAAGCACAACGTATCTGTATACTGAACAGACAAACTATATCGTTTACGTTGTAACAGTAATTGAGAGAGGAATTATGATCGTGAGTCAAAATAAATCACTAGCTATCCAATTTGCGATCGCATCTACCGTTTTCCTTAGTCTTGCTCCTGCTCAACCTGCTTCGGCACAAATATTAGAATTGGCTACGGGAGCGTTGAGTATTCTCAATAGCGTTATAGGACCTAAACCTCAATCTGCACCCCAGCCTGTAGCACCCCCAGTAGTAATTCCTCAACAGACAATTCCATCAAGCCCTGATTTTACTGTAGGAGCAGGCAATTTTAATGGTAATAGTCTTAACCTGTGTGTCTCGGGTTGTCTGCCCAACGGCACACCAGCTAATGCTCCTATACCTAATACAGTAGTAAATACTTTCCCTCCCGCAGTACAACAACCAGGCACGCCTCTACCTCCACAAACCGTGCCTAATCGCCCTGTGCTGACTATTCCGCCAGTTGCTTTACCAGTTAATTTGAATTAGTAAGAACAAGATTCAAACTGTAGCTTACCGCCTTGGTTAACTAAACTTTGTTCCATAAATTCTAAGCAGTGGTTATGTTCATTCGCGACAATAACTCTTGCCTGATGTCCATCACGCATTACCTGAGCGCGATCGCGATATTCATAGGCGATAATAATTAAGAGATCGCCTGGTTTACAGAGCAAAGCTGCGCCACCATTGGGACAAATTCCGCCCTTTCCTGCTGCTCCAGCGATCGCATAGGTAGACCAACGTTTGCCGTTGTCAAGATTAATTACGTCTACTTCTTCTAGAGGCAGGATACCTACTTTATCCATTAAATCTTGGTCAATAGTGATACTACCTACATAATTTACATTCGCTTCAGTGACTCTGACGCGATGCAGCTTGGCGTGCATTAACTTAATCTGGGTCATTAATCTTTTTTTCAACCTGACACTTTTATGATAAACCGCTAAGCAAGCTTGGCATTGAACATTTAGGGATTGTCCTTCAACTTTGAAGTTTTGAAATTAGCTGCGCTTTTGAGCCTCGATCTAACAAATAGCTTTTAGACCACTAATTAACCGCTTGATTCCTGCTTCAGCAGTCGATAATTGCAAGCTACCATAAGCCAACCGAAGATAACAGCCATTTTCTATACCAAAGGTACTACCAGGAATTACTGCTACGTGATAGTTTTCGACTAACTGTTTGATTAACTCTATATCGTTCAAGCTAGTATTTACCTGCAAAAAAAAGTAAAACGCACCGTTTGCGGGGGCAACAGTACAAATATCGGGAATAGTTTGCAGCTGCTCAATGACAATAGCTCGTACTTTAGCAATCTCTTTTAGATGCAGTTGACAATAACTAATTCCTGCCTGCAATGCGCCCAATGCTGCATATTGAGAAATTACGGGGGGGCAAATTAAATTAATATCCTGTATTTTTTTAATCGGCAAGAGAAGATGCTGCGGCACTACCATATAGCCTATGCGCCAGCTAGCAAAACCATAGGCTTTAGAAAGACTAAATAGAGAAATAGTGTGAGCTTCGCTGTGGGGAAACGAGCCTGGAGAAGTATGTTTCACCCCGTTGTAAGTAAAGTATTCATAAGCTTCATCGCTGATATGATAAATACCGCGATCGCGACAGAGATCGTTTACTGCTTTTAGGCTAGCTTCAGAATATACTGCGCCCGTCGGATTATTGGGAGAAATGGTGACAATGGCTTTGGTTTTAGAGGTAATTGCTTGAGCGAGCGCTGATAAATCTAGCTGATAGTTAGTATCGGTACTAACCAACACTGGACAACAATTAGTCATGGCGATCGCCATTTCATGATTAAAATAATAGGGAGTATTAAGAATAATCTCATCACCTGCCTGAGTAATAGCGAGGATGGCATTAACAAACGCCATGTTGCTACCAGCAGTTACGACAATGTGGTTTTGAGCGTTAATCTTGATTTGATTATCTGTAGCTAGTTTAGTGGCGATCGCTTCAAGTAAAGATTCAATTCCCGTAACGGCTTGATAGAGATGATTGCTTGGTTGAGATAAGAATGTTTGTAAAGATGCGATCGCCTGTTCTGGTGGAGAATAACCTACTACCCCCTGTCCTAAAGATATCGTTCCTGGATTGTGACGAATTAGTTCATTTACCAAAGGAATTAACGGTAGCTGAACTTGCTCCATGCGAGAGGTGAAATTTTTAGTGATTAAAGACATTAAGATAAAGATATTATTTCAGTCATTCTAGTTATTGTAAATATCTTGGACACTGCTACTAATAAAACTATTGCCTATCCAATTGTCGAAACCTTTCATTCTGTGCAGGGAGAAGGTTATTGGACAGGAGTAAATGCTTTCTTTATTCGCCTCGGGGGTTGTGATGTTCATTGTCCTTGGTGCGATACCAAACATTCTTGGAATTCCTCTCGTCACCCGCAGCAGTCGACAAAGGAATTAGCTACAGCAGCAAAAGCAGTAAACCCAGCGATTGTAATTATTACAGGGGGTGAACCGTTGCTGCACGATTTGTTTCCTCTAACTGCGGAACTCAAAAACGTAGGAATACAGGTTCATTTAGAGACTTCTGGCGCGCATTGTTTTAGCGGTGATTTTGATTGGGTAACATTCTCTCCCAAACAGTTTAAAGCACCTCAGAACAGTATTTACCAGCAGGCAAACGAACTAAAGGTAGTGGTTGCCAACGAGTACGATCTTAAATGGGCAGAACAACAGGCTGCTTTAGTTCCAGAATCAACCTTATGCTATTTGCAACCAGAGTGGAATACTCCCAAAAGTAAGAACCTAATTTTTGACTATATTCTGCAACATCCAAAATGGCGCATTAGTCTGCAAACACACAAGCTGTTGCAAATTCAGTAAACCAAGCTAAACCTTGCCAGATCTTGTAGCGGCGAGACTAAAGGTAATCAATCATCTCAATTTAGCAAGGAATAACTTTTTATTTTGTAGTAGCTGCCAAAAGTTTTTGACTGCTATTAATCTTAAACGTTTACTTTTTCTTTTGACCAGACTCCATTATCGTCTTCGTCATATTTCTTATGAATTGTAGACCAAGCTTGATGTTCGGCTTGGGTTTCATCATTGGTTTCAGTTAAAACAGCATTATATTTTTGAATAAAGTCTTGCTGTGCTGCTTCTGACAGATGTGAGCGAATTTCGGGAGAAAGGTCTTCTACTCCATTACATTGACCAGGGCAAGGTCGAGGCAAAGTAGAATCATTGATGTGGATCTCTTCACCACCTGCACCTTCAATCAGTAGCTGATACTCACCAGATTTATTGGCAGGAACTTCCGCCATCAATAAAAATTCTCCAGCTTTAACGCGAGTTTCATAAACCGCTGCCTTTTCTTTGGGCATTCCTAAAGTCATCAACGCCGAAGCTAAACCCGCACCAGCGCTACCTGCGATCGCACCAGATGCAGCCCCCAGCAAAACCGAAGTAATTGGTCCAGCAGCCACTACAGAACCGATAAAGGGAATAAACAATACTCCCATACCAGTAAACAAGCTTAGGATTGAACCGAATAAAGAACCAAAGACTGCTCCTGTACGTAGACCACCAAGAACTACATCTTTTTTACTGATAAATCCTGAGATGCGAGTTTGAGACTGGAAGTTTTGACCCATTACCGAAATGTGGTCTTGAGCTACACCACGATCGATTAGTCGGCGAACTACATCATCTATCTGCTTTTCTTCCTTCAAGACTGCGGTAATCGTGCGTTCTGCTTTGTATGTTTCTTCTGCCATTATTTAAAATCCTCTTGAATTAATTTTTTGAAACTCGTGTATATATTCTTAAACCAACGGGGTACAAACTTCCATCTGTACCCCGTATGGCTAATAGTTATTTAGCTTGCATCATTATTTGGCAAGATAAACCTAAATCTGACTAGGCATTAACGACAGGCTTGGTTTCGTCTCCAACGCGTTTGCCACTGGGATCTAGACTTTCACCCTCAAGGAAAGAACGTAACATCCAAGCCATTTCTTCATGTTCCTCCATTTTCGCTGTCAGGAAGTCCGCTGTACCTTGATCGTGGAATTGATCGCCACATTTGTCGATATCTTCTCTGATGTTGCGGATAACTTGCTCATGATCCTGTACTAAACGAGCTACCATTTCGTTGGCTGAAGGCAAATCGTTTGGATGCTCTTTCAAAGAACCGTATTCGATAAATCCTGCTGCTGTTCCTAAAGGATAGCCGCCTAACTGACGAACTCTTTCTGCTGTTTTATCAATACTGATGGTTAAAGCATTGTAATGCTCTTCCCATAGCTCGTGTAAAGTTCTAAATTGAGGACCAATAACGTCCCAATGATATTTCTTGGTTTTGATAAGTAGTAAATACAGGTTGGCTAAATCTTTGTTTAATAGTTCGATTACGCCGTGACGCTGTTCTTCGCTTAGACCAATATTTAATGTAGGCATAAAAATGAGGTGATTGCTTGTGTAACTTCGCTTTCATTGAAACAATTTGGGTGCCGATCATACATCTACACTTAGAGTGAACTGCTGAGGATGTTGTCTTACCTAAGAGCTATATCAAAAGATGTAAGTAAAAAATTACTAACTATTTAACTAATTAGTAAAAGCTTGAAAACTAAGTAATAGCCAAGCGTTGATGATAATTATTAACCGCATTTTGAACTTAAAGGAAAAATTTATCTGCGATCGCTCAATAAATTGGCTGAGAAGGTGGACGAATCAGGATTTTTGCCTTACAAAACAGAGAGGAACAGCTATCTCTCTAATTTTTGCTTCCAAGTAATTATAAGTAATTTTAGGGAAACGGTAGAGTAAACACGATCGCCTACAAAGATTATTCGCCTTATTTTGCCAGTTTATCAAAGCCTATGATTGTCACGGAACTGTGTGTTTATCCTCTAAAGTCTGGTCAAGCAATTAAGCTACAGGAAGCACAAGTTAAAGCCAAAGGTTTTCTCTGGGATCGAGAAATGATGCTTGTCTCTGGCAGTGGTAAATCGATCACTCAAAGGCAATTTCCCTTATTAGCTAAGGTTCAAGTCCAAATTGCTGAGTCTAATATTACACTCAAGCTAGAAGATGATGCTTTTCCTGCTCTAACTTTTCCTGCTACTTTAGCCGGGAGATTAACTGAAGTTGAAATTTGGCGCGATCGCATTTTAGCCATCGATCAGGGAGATGAGGTGGCACAATGGTTTCATCAACTCTTAGATTTGACTGACGATCGAGTTTGTCGTTTAGTCAGACAATCTCCCGAACATATTCGCTGTTTAAGCCGAAAATATCCTCAAGACGAAGAACAGCCTGTAGGTTTGGCTGATAACTCGCCTGTAATGTTAACTGCAACTGCTTCATTAGCCGAACTAAATCAAAGAATTGCTGAAATTCATTCACAAAGCCAAGCCATTGCGATGAATCGTTTTCGACCTAATATTGCGATCGAGACTACAGAACCTTTTATTGAAGACAGCTGGAGTTTGATTCAAATTGGCGATATTCAGTTTAAAATGGCAAAGCCCTGTAGTCGCTGCATTATTACCACCGTCGATCAACAACACGGTCAAAAAAACCAGCTCAAAGAACCTCTAAATACACTGGAGACTTTTCGGCAGTTGAGTGAAAAGGGTGTAATGTTTGGCGTAAATATGATTCCTCAAAATGAGGGAATTATTAGAATTGGCGATCGCCTTCGCGTTCTCAAAATAAGAGATTAATTTTTATCTTTGTAGACGATCGGTCGATTATTATAAAAGTATGAAACGTACCAACAAACGCAATGGGTTAATCCAAATTGGCAAAGAAATTGTTGGGCGACAAGGATTTAAAGCAGCAAGTCTCAACTAGATACTGTCTAGCGCAGGCGTTCTTAAGGGTTCTTTTTACTACTATTTTTTGAGCAAGGAAGATTTTGGCTTGGCAATTATTGATGATTTTGTCAGGGAATATCGCGATCGACTAAAAACTAGTTTAAAAGACGAACAATATTCTCCTTTGATGCGCTTGCGTTATTACTTTGAATTTAAAAATTGCCGATGCACCAATGGCTGTTCGATCGGTAATTTGGCTCAAGAATTATCGAGTCAAAATGAATTATTTCGCGCTCGCCTCAATCAAGTATTCGCTGAGTAAGAACAGTATTTTATTCAATCTTTTAATCGAGCAACGATCTACGTGAGATTTACTAGACAAAGACCAAGCTTTGCGTTCGGCATGGGCAAAATTATAAACACTGCAACAGATGTTCAAATACTGTTCAAACTGTCTTATTTATTGCTGTGTTGGCTTGATTTTGTATCGATATGCGTAGGTAATCATTGCTCGACCAAATCATGATATTATGATGAGAATACACTTTATTGCTACTTGATGTCAAGCATTTTTAATAAAGGTTTTAAGTAAGTTTATAAACTTACCGCTCATATTATTCTAGTCACAAAATACCGTAAGAAAGCAACTAACCAAGAGCAGTTAACTAGACTAAAAGAAATATTTGAGCAAACCCTGATTAAATGGGATTGCACGTTGGTTGATTTCAACGCAGAAAGCGACCATTGCCACTTAATCGTAGAATTTAAACCAGACATTGAATTGTCTAAATTAATTGCTAAGCTGAAAACTGTCTCTTCAAAATTAATTAGAAAAGAGTATCCTGAAATTAGCAAACAGTATTTTTATGGCAAACCCTATTTTTGGACGGGTGCATATTTTGTGGCATCCTGTGGTGACCTTACTGTTGAGCAACTTAAAGCTTATGTCGAAAAACAATTTAGTCATTAGAATTAAGGATGCGATGAATTTTGTCTACTCAAGAGAGTGTCAATACTAGTTAATAGCATCATCACAGAGCCATCATGAAACGTATTCTTTTGTTATTAAAACATCAGCAAAACCGCCGTATACTTTGCCAATGGCTTACAGAGCATTATGAGATTTTGTCCTTGGAAGCAAATTTAGCGGATGTTGGCCCACAATTGTTATCAGAAAATTTTGATTTATGCTTTATTGACTTTGCGGCAATCCATCTGCTGAGAGAAAAAATACTGGCTAAAAGAGCATCTGTTGTTCCCATATTTCTACCGTTTGTCTTCCTGACTTCTTTGGAAGATATTGGTTTCTCTACAGATCATTTAGAACCATTAATTGATGATATAGTTTATCTTCCTACCCAGCAAAAAGAGCTACAAACCAAACTCAGGGTATTATTGCGCTCGCGCTCTTATTCATTACAGCTTCAAGCAGCACAAAAAGAATTAAACCACGCCTTATCTCAAGAAAAAGAACTTAATCGGCTCAAATCTCGCTTTGTGTCTACGGTGTCCCATGAATTTCGTAACCCTCTAAACAGCATTTCAGGTATGGCGCAAATTTTGCAGACATATGGCGATAGTTTATCTAGCGAAAAAAAAGCCGAAGTTCTCCAACAACTACAGCGCAACGTTACTAAGATGACTGATCTGTTAGACGATGTGTTAGTGATGAGTCGTAATGAGATGGGGAAACAAGAGTTTGAACCAAGCCCCCTAAACCTGGAAACCTTCTGTCACGCTTTAATCAGTGAAGTTAAAACAGTATTTCAGAGCAAGCATTCAATCAACTTGGTTTATCAAGCACAATCAGAGGAATTTAAGCTCGATCGCAAGCTGCTACATCATATTCTGACTAATTTACTTTCCAATGCTTGCAAATACTCTCCAGAAGATAGCGTAATTGATTTTAAGATTATCGCTCGAGAAGCAAAAATAACATTTATTATTCACGATTGCGGTATTGGTATCCCCGCAGCAGAGCTGCCTCAGCTATTTGAATCTTTTTATCGCGCCAGTAATTCAGCAGGATTTCAGGGTACGGGTTTAGGATTAGCGATCGCCAAACAATATACAGAGCTACATCAAGGGGCGATCACAGTAGAGAGCGAGTTAGAAGTTGGTACTACTTTTACCGTAACGATTCCTACTGATATTTAATATCGATCATTTTAATAATTAACAATTTTATTGATTGTTGTTAGTT
The DNA here is from genome assembly GCA_036703275.1 of Coleofasciculaceae cyanobacterium. Taxonomy (NCBI): domain Bacteria; kingdom Bacillati; phylum Cyanobacteriota; class Cyanophyceae; order Coleofasciculales; family Coleofasciculaceae; species Coleofasciculaceae cyanobacterium. The sequence goes on from DATNPK010000104.1 coordinate 37,787, forward strand.
GTTAGCTTTTAGCTTTTAGCCTCAATTCACTGATTGAAAAACTGTTAAAGACTTTATAATACTAAATCCGATTGATAAAGTATTCTTGACTTAAAGTAGCTATAACTCCTCTGATGTTATCCCCTTGTGGCTTGTCCTCGAATGAGGGGACTTCTGACTTTTGACTTCTGACTTACCTAACCTTAAAGTATTCTATCCAAAGATTTAGTATGACTACATACACCGACAATAATAAAAGCGTAGAAATAACTCTCAAACCTGGAGAGTCGATTTATGCAGAAGCTGGCGCATTTTGCTATAGCGACGGCTTTATTGAAGCTAAAACTACTACGGGTGGTCTTATGTCCGCCGTCAAAAAGCTGGTTACCAAAGAAAAGTTGTTTCAAGTTCTGTGGATAAACAATGGTAGTAAACCTGGTCGAATCGCTTTTGCCAGCCCGTTTGAAAGCACGATTGAAGAAGTAGAAGTGTCTCCCAACTATAGCTTAATAGCTCAAAGAGGCGCATGGTTAGCTTGCGATCCAACTGTAAGGCTAGACGTAACCATAAATTTAGGGTTGAGTGGCTTTCTGGGTGGAGAAGGGATTATTTTTCAGAAGTTCACGGGAAAGGGTAGGGTTTTTATTACGGCGGGTGGAGATCTTAAGGCAATTAATCTTGATGCAGGTGAAAGCTTAAATGTCGATACTGGGTGCATTGTTGGTTTTGCCGAGTCGGTAAAATATGAGATTAAATCGGCAGGAGGCATCTTCACTTCGATATTCGGCGGGGAGGGACTTATTTTAGCTAAATTAAAAGGTCCTGGGATTGTAATACTGCAAACTCATCCTGAAAATGAGATTAACAAAATATCTTCAGGTTCTAATCGAACAGCTTCTAATTTCTCTAATACTTCTAATAACATAGACCTTAGAGATGGACTGCAAGCTAACGAATTAGGCGCGATCGCTCGTAATATTTTTGGCAATAGACAATAATCGACATTGCTTCTTGGCTTACTTATCCCAGGTAAAGTAAAAAGTTGCTCCTTGACCTAGTTCAGATTCAACTCGGATTGAGTTACCTCGTTCTTCTAAAATCTTTTGGACGATAGATAAACCAATTCCCGTACTTTCAAAAATATCTCTGGCTTGTAAAGTTTGGAAAATTCTAAAAATTCGTTGATGATGTATGGGTTCAATACCAGGTCCATCATCGCTCACAGCAAACTCATAACAATTATCTTGCTCTTGAACTGAAATCTCAATTTTGCCTCGATCTTGGTGATGATATTTGATGGCGTTGCTGATTAGGTTGACAAACACCTGTCGCAAAGAGACAAGATCCGTTCTAAAAGTTGGCATATTAGGGGCGATGGCAATTTCTATTCCCGCAGGAGGACGCAAGGAATCGATCGCTTCTGTCAGCAAATCTTTGACCTGGACTGTTATAAATGAATGATCGTTTCTGCCAACCCGAGAATACTCCAATAATCCTTGAATTAAACCTTCCATGCGCTGAACTCGCGACTGCATCAATTTGAGATAGCTTTGGCTTTCCTCTGGTATGGTGTCTTCTAGATCTTCGCCTAACCAAGTAGCCAAATTAGCGATCGCTCTCAACGGGGCTTTAAGATCGTGAGAGGTAACGTAGGCAAAACGATCTAATTCTTGGTTACGTTTTTTGAGCAGAGATGTAGTTTTAATCAGCTCTTGATTAACCCACTTTAATTGATCAGCTCTTTCTCTAAGAAATTTTTCTGACTCGATCTGCTCGGTAAGATCTCGCATTACCGTAGATAGATACTCCACATCACCTTTAGGGGATTTATGAGCAATGATCAGTTGAGAAACTGGTATTTCCCTATCATCTCTCGTTAGCAGGGCGGTTTTACCAATCCAAGTTCCATGAGCAATGGCGCTAGGAATTCCTTCATTTTGAACGATGCTTAACGCCCAGGCTGGATGGTAGTCGTTTACCGATAGCTTAGTTACGTCAATATCTTTAACAATCCCGATGATTTGTTTGAGGCGGGGATTGTTCCAGATTACCTTTCCTGCCACATCAGCCAGCCAGATATAGTCCTCTGAGGCTTCTAATACTCTAACCAGACGTTCCAACTCTCTCTCTAGCTTGTTTCTTATCTCTAATTCGCTCTGCAAATTAGCAATTAATTCCGCTTGTTGAATGGCGAGCGATAGCTGTACTGCCAACTTATCCAACAAATCAACTTCATCTGTTTTCCACTGGCGAAAGCGATCGCACTGATGAGCAATCAATAATCCCCACAGGAAACAATCAGATTTTGCTGATGTGCGAGCCAGTAAAATCGGTACAACAACATGAGCCTTTACTTGAAATCCCTCTAACAACTGGATATGGTAATTAGTCAACCCTGCTTGATAGATATTATCGACTGCCAGGGTTTTTCCTAGTTTATATTGGCTTGCACCCCCAAGCTCAAAGCAGGTATCGATGATCTTGGCGTTTAATGTCTTTTTCTGTCCCAATTTAACCGACTCGGCAACAATGTCACCGCTCATGTCTGGCGCAAAACGATAAATTACCACGCGATCGCATTTCAGCAATACTCTGACTTCATGAACCGCAGTATCGAGGATTTCTGATAAATTGAGCGACTGGCGAATTCTTAAAGCAGTTTCGGCAATTAAGTGTTGCTGCTGCTGATTTTTAGTAAATAGCTTGTTTAAATGTTGCTGCTGAAAAATATTAGCGATCGCATTAATTAAAATGTCAGAAGTCAAGTTTTCCTTGACTAAATAATCTTTGACTCCCCTTTTCATTGCCTGTACTGCCACAGTTTCACTTCCTTGACCTGTTAACATAATGATCGGGGGAATTTTGCTTCTTTGAGACTGTAGTTCGTTAATAAATTCCAGACCATTGCAGTCAGGCAGTAAGTAATCCAGCAAGATTAAATCTGGTAAACATTTTTCTAGTTTTTTTAAGCCTTCGGATCCAGATTGTACTGCGGTTATTTGGTAATCAAATTGTGTTTGCTGGTTTAAATAACGACGATAAACTTCTCGATCTTCTTCTGAGTCGTCAATTATGAGAATATGCATCGGGTATTGTTTGACAACCATCGGTCCTAAATAGTTAAAAAAAGCAGCAATTGTCTTAAAAAACAGAGCCTAAAAACCTGAAATCTTAAATCTTAGGTCTTAGATAATTGATTGAGATGATTAGGCGGGATTCGCAGATTATGAAACATAGGTGAATCATCAATCTTTGTTTAGAGCCAAATCATCCGCAACCGAGTCGCGCCGAACTTTATTTAACTTTATTATGAGCTTAAGTTTGCTTATGCTATATATTTACCCATGTAACCAAATTATTTAAAGATATTCCATCCATCAGCAGAAAGATTTTTTGGTTCAAACCAGACTTGCTAACTATTATCATCTGGTGACATCTGGCTCAATTGTGGCGATCATTGCCAAAATATATTTCCGACAAGCTTGACAATCCGATTTCCTAGCTGACTGCGCTTTGATAGACTCTTTCGTTAGCCTTAACAGATTTAAAGAAGTCTACCACTGGATGAGGATAATCAACGCCAATTCTTACCCCATAACGCTTTTGCTCATCTTGACTTAGTTTCCAGGGTTCTCGAACTTTATCCCCAGTCAGGGAGGCTAATTCTGGTAGCCAGTGTTTTACGTAGTCGCCTTGAGGATCGTAATCTTTAGTTTGCTTCGCAATATTAAAATAACGGAAGCCTCGCGCATCGTTACCTACCCCAGCGGTGTAATTCCAGTTACCCCAATTGCTGCACACGTCGTAATCAACCAGTAGCGATTCAAACCATTCTGCCCCCATGCGCCAGTCAATACCCAAGTTTTTCGTTAGAAAGCTAGCTACATTTTGCCTGCCACGATTAGACATAAAGCCTGTGGCAGCAATTTCTCGCATATTAGCATCAATTAAAGGGTAACCCGTTTTTCCAGCCCGCCAAAGATCGAAACGTTGCCAATCTTCTTTCCACGGAATTTCTACCCCCTGCAATCCTTCAATTCTAAATACTCGATCGCCGTGTTTGGCGACAATAAAACGGAAAAAATCACGCCAGATTAGTTCAAAAATCAACCAGTAGGTTGAGTCATTTTTAACTCTTTGCGCCTCGTACTTAATTATTTGCTCGTTGATATATCTTGGTGAAATACATCCCATAGCCAACCAAGCCGAAAATTTAGAGGAATAGTTCGCCCCCAGCATTCCGTTACGAGTTTGTTTATAATCCCCGAGACAGTCTTGTTGCCAAAAGTAGTCCTGTAGTCGCTTAATCGCTTCAGTTTCGCCACCTTTAAATTTTAATACTCCTCGCTCATCAAATTCGGGAGTAGATAACCCAAAATCAGCTAAGCTAGGAATCGTTCCCAGTTCAATTTCAGGTAAAGATGGTAGCTGTTTGGGTGCAGCAATAGCTGCACAGATTTGGGATTTTTGCTCTACCTGCTTACGGAAATTGGTATATAGTTCTGGCGTTTGCTCGATCGCGAAAGGCAAATCTTCAGGAAGATATAGAGTTGTTGAGCAATAGCTATTAACCTGGATATTTTTTGCGGCTAAAGCTTTTCTAAGCTTTTTCTCAACTCGTTTTTCTTCAGAGGTAACTTCTTGGCTGTGACAAACTCGATCGACCTTGAGCTGTTCGGCGATCGCAGGTATAATCTCTTCAGGTAAACCGCGTCGTACCACCAAATTACTACCTAATTTCTGTAGCGATGAGCGTAAATCGGTAACGCTTTCGAGCAAAAACTGAGCGCGATATTTACCTGTTTTAGGAAAGCCAAAAGAAGTCTTGTCAAAAGCGCGATCGTCAAAACAATAAAATGGAATAATTTCTGCTTCCTGCTGCACCGCCTCGTCAAGCGCCAAAAGATCGTGAACTCTTAAGTCGTTGCGATACCAAATTAAAATACGCTGTTTTGCCATGTTGTCTGTTTGAAATTTAAAAGTAAGATGAAGTATGCTGGCGATCGCATCTTGTGCCAAATTTGACTAACTTTGAATTTAGATATTTATATTTAATTGAGTTAGTTAAATGCAAAATTTAAGAGATGGCGATTTATCAGCTTGCCTATCAATTCAAGCAAAAATAACTTATCCTGCTCCCAGTAAAATAACTCAAGAATTAGCCTCAGAGTTATTATCTATGGTCGATGCTGATAGTGCTAAAGCAATGGCAATTATTAGGCAAATAATGTACTATAGCCCGAATAAACCTGTTGAGTGGTATTACGAGCAGGCTATTTTTCAGTTGAACCGTAAACTTTATCTTACGGCTGTATAAATACATTTTAAGCTTAAAGTAATAGCGAAATTATCAACTCAAATTAATCATAACAAATGACTGACATAGAAAAACTAATAGAATCCAACGTCAAAGGCTAATAGCTATTAGCTAGGAACTTAACTAATTAAAAACGTAGTCTATTCAACTGAAAACGGCTGTAAATTATTTTTCCAGTCCTTTAGTCCTTTTTTACCCTCTCTTGATAATGCAAATGATCTAACGCTTTAATTGCTTTAGTTCGGTATAATTTTAAAGCAATAGAGATAAATAATCCAAGTTTTGCGGTTTTAATATAGAATAGCTAATCCTTACTCCCCTTTACTTAGAATAATTAACTAATGGATGCTAGACAATATGCCCCAGCTACTCAACGCAACCGCGAGCCAATTTTGGCAATATTATCACAGGTGTTGCTTCCAGGAAGCAATATTCTAGAAGTCGCTAGTGGTACGGGAGAACACGCGGTTTACTTTGCCTCAGAATTAGAATCATGCCGTTGGATTCCCTCTGACGCGAATCTTGCGTCTTTAGAAAGCATTCTCGCCTGGAAGAACGCCAATCTGGTAAAAAATTTAGATTTGCCATTGTCGATTGACGTGACTCAAAATCATTGGCAACAACAGGTAGCAGATCGAAACATCAATGCGATTGTCAATATCAACATGATTCATATATCTCCCTGGCTGGCTTGTTTAGGACTAATGGAAGGTGCTGGACAAATTTTACCTCCTGATGGTCTTCTCTATCTTTATGGTCCATATAAACGCAATGGAGAACATACTGCGCCGAGCAACGCTAGTTTTGATCGCTCATTACGCGATCGCAATTCTCTGTGGGGTGTTAGAGATTTAGAGGCAGTTGTCGAAGCAGCAGCAGCGCAAAATCTTAGGCTACAGCAGGTTATCGAGCTGCCCGCCAATAATTTATCCGTTATTTTTAGTCGCTGAATTACCAGCTTGTAGACAAGACAAATTTTATGATGATCAAAATTTTGCTTGCAGACGATGAATGTTTAATGCTAGAAGGCATCAAGGCAATTTTAAAACACGAACCCGAAATAGAGATTGTTGGTACGGCTCAAGATGGGCGAAGCGCGATCGCTCAGGTTAAAAAATTGCAGCCAGACGTTGTTTTGATTGACATTGAAATGCCTAAAATGAATGGCATTACCGCTACTGAGTACATTTGTAAATATATGCCAGACATCAGAGTAATTGTATTGACGAGTCACAAAAATCACAGCTATATCAAACAAGCATTACAGGCTGGCGCATCGGGCTACTTATTAAAAGACAGCCTGATTGAAGATCTCAAACAGACAATTCACTCTTCAAGCAGAGACGATTCTAATATCGAAGCCAAGTTGTTAACTCAAGCCGCCAATAAAATTCAGACGGTTAAAGTTATTCAATATAAGAAAAAAATTGCTTATTTTAAGAAATATCGCCAAAGCGTCTACATTCCTCACCACAATAAGCGAACTAAGCATTCATCTTTCAAAAGCTCAAATATTAATCTCTCTGATACTGGTATTAGCAAAGCTAGTTTAGCCCCAATATTTTATACCTCGACTGACAAAAACGCTTTTACGCCAGATTGGAGTACACAACCAAACTTTGAAATAAATAGTTCACCAAAACTGCATCTGAGAAAGTATCTAAAAAGAATTGTTTGGCTACTAATTGCGATCGCCAGCCTCATCATATCAGTAATTCTTTTTTAATTGCTCTGGCGATTTTTTGACCGTACTTTATTTGCTTAATGATCACGAATTAATAGCTATGTTTCGTTCTCGCTCAGCCTAACGCAGTGGCCACCAAGATACTTTATCGCGAGTCGCTCCGTAAACTACTTTTAGTTCTTCAGCATTGATTACTGTTACCAAATCATTTTGGGCTTTATGCGGTTTCAACAGTCCTACCTTAGTCATTCCTTTAAGAACTTGTTCGACGGTACGATGGTTCAACTGACAAGCCTTAGCAATGACTTCGACGGGCAAATCAAAGACAAATAGATCATCCTGCGGTTGATTACCTAATTCTCTTTCTTGGTAGATTAAAGCTCTCAATAATGCAGCCACAGCTTGAGGCGGATAAGTACTACAGTTGAGCAAGTGATATTGAAATTTTTCCTGTAGTTCAAACATCAATCCATAGCGTTGACGAAATATCTCAGATTCTTGATGAATCGAGCGAATAATTTCCAGAGGAATTTTGATTACATCTGCTGTTTTATACGCCTCTACCAGACTAGGAAAAGCGCGAGAAAAATTGCCATAGCTCAAGGCTAAATTTTGCATCCCAAAACAGCTATTGGCATAAGTAATAGCAATAATCCGATCTAATGGAGTAGTGCGAACTACAATTGGCCCCCCGTTGGTTACTACATAAAGATGTTCTAAAGTAGTATCGGGACGAAAAGCGGTGTAGATGGGGCGACTAGAATAAAGTTTTTCGGTAACCAGCTCCTCTGAGCTTAAATATTTGTCGCTCAAAGCAAGATCTAAATCTTTAAATAAAAAATTGTGATGAATTAAATTTTCTACTGACTCCAATTTCTTGGCTTTTTTACTAATTTTCCTCATAGTTAATTATTATCCGCATAGCAAGACTTTTATACAACTTCTACATGACTATTGTTTTAATTAAAATTCAATCAAAATCAATTTTAGATTTGATTACAAAACATCTAAAAATTTACGTTTGTGCGATCGCTATTCTAACCTACGTTACTACCTATCCTAGTTTAAATCTTAGTTGGCAAGCATAGACTACTATTGCTATTACCGCTGGTTTTAAGCATCGGCAAGGTTTGAGAAACTACAGGCGCAGCAGCGATCGCACAGAAGCTTAATTCAATTCTCAGACGATAATTGTACGACGTGAATTTAATCTTGGAAGTAAGTTACTGTTTGATTAATCTTAGGTTTACCAAAACGTGACCAAGCATTGCCGCCACGCAAAAATAGTTCCATCCAAGTTACTTGTTGGCCATCTTTTGTTTGCCAGCCAGAACTACCAGGGGCAAAAGCTAAAGTTCCTTCTGATACTCGAAAGCTACCATCAGAATAAATAGCATCGCTGACAACATCGCCCACGCGCACTGTAACCTTGCTTGATAGAGCTATCTTCACGCTGCTGGCTGGTATAGTTGTTTTAATATTGCCGTAACCATCCATCCAAGCTACACGATCTGTAGGCAAGTCGGGAATTTGCGAGGGTGCAATTTCATTACCTAACAAACTATAGTCACCATTAGCGATCGCTGCTGCTGCACCAGGAAAAACGTCACGAGAGCGAAATTGCGAACCGCCTCTAGATACTTCAATCGTATTAATCTGTACAGCTTCTTCCTTGATAAACGAAAGAGTATAGCCAGCTAAAACTCCGACTAGCTCAACGCCATTGTGAAGTTTTACGTAAGTCAACCCCTCTCCTTCGTTGTCGGAGCGAGCTTCAAGATTATCTTGTCGAGGAGCGCAATTGTGAAAGATTAAACGTTCGGGCGCACCAGGATTAAGACCGAGTTGAGCGAGCCAAAATCCCGTTGCTAGGGTACTAAAGGGAGGAACGCTTAGACAATAAATTTGCGCCGTGGGCAGCTTCTGATTCAAGCGTTGGCTAACTTCAGCAAATGCAGGATCGCCAATACCGTAATCGGCAATAAGATTGATTAACATCTATAAGTTCTTTAGTAGCAGTTTTCTATTTAATAATATTCTTTTCAATTGCTTTTAGTTTTTGGCAATACGTATTTGTCTTAGGATACTTGCTAATGCGACCCGAAGGGCTACTCGCTACTCACTACTTATGAGTAGTTCAATTTTCTGTTTCCATTAGTTAACGTACTGCGATAATTACTTCTTCCAAGGTAGTTTAGTCCCCATCTCTGTTGCTGCGGAGAAAAATAAATAGGCGATTAATAAGCCCACACCTGCTAAAAAAGGAAGCACATCATTTTCCATAATTATTAATCGTTACATCTAAATGTAAATTGAAAATTACTTTAAACCTAGTTTATTCTTGATTTAAATACGCCAATACTTATTTTTCGGCTTCGATTAAAGCTTACGTAGTTAGAATAACCGAAATTTGGAGTCTAAGTAAAAGCTAAGAGCTAAAAGCTGTTTAAAATAATTACGTTTTCTATAAAAATAACCATCCTTTCAAAACACAAAGCTAGCCTAGTATATATAGTTACTGAGATAATGGCACATGGCGATCGCAACTATTAATCCCGCAACAGGTGAAACTCTTAAAACTTTTACTCCTCTAACTGATGCTGAAATAGAAGATAAGTTGGCGTTGGCGCAATCAACCTTCGAGCAATATCGTCACACTACCTTTGCTCAAAGAAGCCAGTGGTTAAACCAAGCAGCAACGATTTTAGAAAAAGATGTTCTCAAATTTGCCCAGATTATGACCACAGAAATGGGCAAGACTCTGCAAAGTGCGATCGCTGAAGCGGAAAAATGCGCTAAAGTCTGTCGTTTTTATGCCGAAAAAGCTCCCGAATTTTTGGCAGATGTTGCGATCGATAGTGATGCCAGTCAGAGCTATGTAGCCTATCAGCCTTTGGGAACAATTTTAGCGGTAATGCCCTGGAACTTTCCTTTTTGGCAGGTATTTCGCTTTGCTGCACCTGCTTTGATGGCGGGTAACGTAAGCATCCTCAAACACGCTTCTAACGTACCTCAATGTGCTTTAGCGATCGAGTCAATTTTTGACCAAGCTGGTTTTCCAGTCGGGGCGTTTCAAACTCTATTAATTGGTGCAAGTCAGGTTAAATCTATTATTGAAGATGAGCGCGTCAAGGCAGCCACTTTAACAGGAAGTGAACCTGCGGGTGCAGCTTTGGCTGCGGCTGCGGGACAACAGATTAAGAAGGTAGTCTTAGAGCTTGGCGGTAGCGATCCATTTATTGTCTTAGCCAGTGCCGATTTAGAAGCAGCAGTAACTACGGCAGTTAAAGCGAGAATGCTTAATAACGGACAATCTTGTATTGCTGCCAAGCGTTTTATTGTCGCCGAAAGTATTGCCGATCGCTTTCAAGAGAAATTACTAGAGCAGTTTGAAGCTTTGACTATCGGCGATCCAATGCACGAAGATACCGATATCGGCCCTTTAGCCACGGCTAGCATTCGTTCAGAATTAGATCGGCAGGTAAAAGAAGCAGTTAAACAAGGCGCAACGGTATTAACTGGGGGAGAGCCAATTACAGACGTTCCAGGCAATTACTATCCCCCAACGATTCTCACTAATATTCCTGTTGATTCCCCCACCGCTAAGGAAGAGTTTTTTGGCCCAGTTGCTTTGTTATTTCGAGTTGCAGATCTCGAAGCGGCGATCGCTTTGGCAAACGATATTCCTTTCGGTTTGGGTGCTAGTGCTTGGACTAATAATGTTGAAGAAAGCAAGCGTCTAGTTGCCGAAATCCAGGCGGGAGCTGTCTTTATCAATGGCATGGTCAAATCCGATCCTCGTTTACCTTTTGGCGGAATCAAGCGATCGGGCTATGGCAGAGAATTAAGCAGTCAGGGCATTCATGAATTTGTGAATATCAAAACCGTTTGGATTAAGTAGTTGCTGATTAATGGTTTAGTAATGATCTTGTTTTTAGCTTTTAGCTTTTAGTTGAGCGTTAATTATTTTCTTTCATCACCAAATTATTACGATGTACTACCGTGTCGGCACTGTCATAGCCTAGAATCGCAGCAATTTCTGTAGAATGATGACCTTTAATTTGTTGAATCTCATTGCTGTTGTAGTTGACCAAACCCCTACCCAATTCTATGCCCTCTTTATTACATAGTTGCACCGCATCTAAAGCCGAAAATTCTCCTTCAATAGCAACAATTCCCGCAGGAAGTAAAGATGTTCCTTTATTAGTAATTGCTTTAACCGCACCACTATCTAAAAAAAGTTTGCCCATGGGAATTAAGCCGTAAGTAATCCAACGTTTACGAGCATTATCTGTCTGAGGTTGAGGTTCAAATTGCGTTCCCAAGTCTTTTCCCTGCAAGATATCTATAATATTTTGAGGCTGTTTTCCTTGGGTAATTACGGTTCTAACACCTGTACTGGTGGCAATACGCGCTGCTGCCAATTTAGTTGCCATGCCTCCCGTACCCCACTGAGAACCGCTAGAACCTGCATCTACCTGAAGCTGACTAAATTCTTGGTTGCTAACTAGTTTAATTGGTTGAGCATTAGGAACTGTCTTAGGATCGGCAGAATACATTCGATCTACATCAGTTAGTAAAAATAACCAGTCTGCCTGAACCAAACTAGCAACCAATGCAGACAAAGTATCATTGTCACCAAACTTTAATTCATCTATGGCGATCGTGTCGTTTTCGTTAACGATGGGAATTACTCCTAAATCTAGTAATTCTCTAAAAGTATTAGAAGCGTTGACATAAGTGTTGCGTTCGACCAACTCGCGGCGAGTTAAAAGAACTTGCGCGATCGCCTGTTGTAAACTACTAAAGAGATCGTCGTAAATACGCATCAAACGCCCCTGCCCCACCGCTGCCACAGCCTGCTTAAGTGCCATTTTACGGGGTCTTCCAGTCAAGTTTAATCTGGCACACCCTACCCCCACAGCACCAGAGGAAACTAAAATTACACGATGTCCCAAAGAACGTAAATAACTCAGGGTTTCTACCAAAGAAGCAATGGTAGCGATCGCAATTTGACCAGTTGGCTGCGTCAGACTAGAAGTACCAATTTTAATTACTATTGTTTGAAGCTTTTTGCTCATCCTAATTACAACCTAAATGATGAAACTGCATCAAGATAATTTTTTTAATACATAAATTAAGATTATCAGTGCTTTATGCTACCAGTATGAGCAAAAAATCCACTCATAATAAAAATTAGAAGAGAGTTTTCTCAACTAATTCTAATTTCGGTAAAAACTTATTAGTATAAGAGTAGCGATCGCGTGACCTATATTAAACCAGAAGCAGCGTCGAATCAATCATCCTTCGTAAAAGAAATACTCGAACAAGGATCGCAGGCTGCACAATGTCAAAATTGGCTAGAAGTAAGTAATCAGCTTAAATTATTACCTCAAGGTAAAACTAGCACCGAAGCCCAACTATTTCTAATAGAGCCTGAAGCCTGGTATACAGCCTTTGATTTAGCGATGAGAATGCTAGTTGAAGCTGATTTTCAACATAAATGGGAAATTACCAAGCTACTGCCTTTATTTGGCTCAGAGATTGTCACCCCGCTTAGCACTTTGGTTAAAGATGAAACAGTAGAAGCAGAAATACGCTGGTTTATCTGTAAGATTTTGGCTGATTTCCCAAATCAAGCGGTTATCTTAACTTTAGTAGAATTGCTTCAACAAACTACAGACAGTGAGTTGATTGACATAGCAGGAAAAACTTTAATCAAAATCGGCGATCGCGCTGTTGATGCTTTGGTTGATTTGTTATCCCAACCCGAACATCGCCATTTGGCAGTTCAATCCTTATCTTATATTCGCACCTCTCAAACTATTGCTCCCCTATTAGAAGTAGCCACTACAGATCGCGAACCAGAATTACGTGCCATGGCGATCGAAGCTTTGGGTAGTTTTCACGATCATCGTGTTCCGCCTGTTTTAATTACAGCCTTACAGGATAAAGCCAGTAACGTCAGAAAAGAAGCGGCGATCGCTTTGGGTTTTCGTCCCGATCTTGCTCAAGAATTAAACTTGGTTGCCGATCTACAACCTCTGCTTAATGATTTGAATCTAGAAGTATGCAGCCAGGCAGCAATTTCTCTGGGCAGAATGAAACAAAATGCAGCTACTACCGCCTTATTTAAGGTATTGCAAGCCAAGACAACACCAATAAGTCTTAAATTAGATCTAGCCAAAGCATTAGGTTGGAGTGAGATTAGTTCAGGGATTAGCTATTTAGAACAGGCACTTACTGACGATAATGAACTCGTTACTCAAGAAGTTATTACTGTTCTCGGCAGAATTACCGCCCCAGAATTGAAGTCGCAATCGGCTCAAGTACTAATCAATTTTTGCCAAAGCAAAGAGCGATCGTACTCTCCTCAAGTTAGACAAACTTTAGCTACCTCTTTAGGAGAATTACGCGATAACTCAGCCCAAGAAGTTTTACAACAACTAGCCCAAGATAGCGATCGCAAGGTAAAGCTTCATGCCCTTGCTGCGTTAAACAAGCTTAATTAATTTTTAAGCTTGTCCACAATTATTCGGCGATCGCAAAAGTATAGTAAGCTATTCCTTCTGCTTGATAGTTAGGTAATGTTTCTTCAACAGACTGTCTTTCTACTTCTGAAGGTGTATAAAAATGCGCTCCTGTTTCTGTATTAAAAAAGCGATAAACGGGAACTGTGCCAGGCTGTTGCTCACCAAAAGCAAAGAAATATTCAGTTTCTAAGCTGAAATTAGCTAAATTATCTTCAACAGACTGTTTTTCTACCTCGGAAGTAGTGTATAAATGAGTTCCTGTATCTTGATTTAAAAAGCGATAAACCTTTTCTGGTTCGGGGCTTCCTGTGAAGGGGTCAACGCTCATATAAGCAGAGCCTTCAGCAATATAGTTGGGTAAGTTGTCTTCAATAAATGCTCGTTCTACTTCAGAAGAGGTATAAAGATGAACTCCTGTATCTTGATTAAGAAAGCGGTATACTGTTGCATCTTGGGGATCTAGATTGGGTTGTGCGTCTCCTACGGCGATGATAAATCTGTCTTCTACCGAATCACCAAGCAAATTAGTAGCCTTTACGGTAATTCTGGCTACGCCATTTTGCGCGGCGGCATAATCAAGTACTAATTTGCCCTCACTAATTTTGGCATTAACTAGTTCGGGATTGTCATTGCCGATTACGGAAAACTTCAGTTCTTCCTCTTGCAATAAACTAACACTATTAAGAACAACAAAATTATCTACGTTATCGATCTTGGGCTGCTTGGGATCTTCGACAATTAACGGCAGATTGGTAAAAGCCGATTGAGCTAAAAACTGGCTGGCATCAAAAAAAGGTAAGCTGGCGATCGCCTTAATCGGTGCTAGATCGGCTTCTGCTATAACTTCACCAAAAACCGTAAACCCCCCGTTCTGGTTATCTAAATTGGCAGAATTATTACCCAGATTAAAAAACCATTGGTTAGTCGCACTATTAGGATCGTTGCCTAACTTTGCCATGGCAATTGTCCCTCCAGTATTAGATCTTTGGGGACTATATTCATTGCCTACGGCAGCATCAGCAGGAATTTGGGCAATTTTCGATGCTGAATCCACGGTAAAACCGCCACCCTGAATAATAAAGCCAGGAACTGAACGATGAATAATTGAACTAGCATAATCGTCATCTTCGACGTAGTTAAGAAAATTAGCTACTGTTGCCGGCGCACCCGCACCAGTTTGATCGAACAATAATACATTTGTTACTCCACCGCCCAAAGAACTATCGGCAAATTCAAACCGAGCAATTTGTCCTGTGGTAAAAGGATCGTCAAAATTCAGAGATAAATCGAATGTTGCATCTGCACTATTTTCAGGAACAGTAAGATTGTCGATTCGCCGAGTAACTACAGGAATAGTCATAAATATTGCTTATAAACTTAAATATTATTTCGTTACCAATTTAAACTAGGTGTTTGATAAACGGTAAAAGTCTAGTTAGTTGTTCGGCGATCGCGGAGATTTTCAGATCTGAGGGAAATTTTAAGAATAGTCCCAAATCCAAATTGTTTTGATACCATCTAAGTAGAAAATTGCCAGGCAGCAAAAGCATAATTGAAGCTTTGCTCGTCTAGATTAAACTGTTACTTTGATAGAGGAGCTAATAACCATGTCTGACTTGAATCGTGGAATCATGAAGTTTGATGGTGCAGATAAACCCATTGTGGTTGCTGTATCCGCAGTGTTGATTTTTGGCGGCATTATTGCTCTAATAGCTTGGGCGTTGAAATCTGCTTACGTAGTCTAGCTTTCGACTGATGGCATAGGGAGAAATAAACCAGAAAACTAGCTAATTATTTTTTTGCAGAAAGTGTGGTAATCCTATGCTATGATTATTAACCGTGACGCAAATGGGTCGATGCCCGAGTGGTTAATGGGGGTGGACTGTAAATCCACTGGCTATGCCTACGCTGGTTCAAATCCAGCTCGGCCCACTGAGCTTTTTTAGAACAGCCAATGATGCTAAATTTAGCTTGGTGTACTAAAAGAGCAAACAGTAAAAAACAATAATCTGCTTCATTTCCAGCGTATATGGTCGAGACAGACAAAAAGCTAGAAATGAAGTTTATTGGCGTTGATTTTGGCTGGTCTTCTGGTGCAAGCGGACTATGCGCTTTAGTTTGGCGTAATGGTAATTTAGAGATTTTAGATATTACTACCGTCTGGGAAATAGACGATATTCTAGCTTGGATCGATCGGTGGGTAACTCCTACAGCACCAGCTTTAATCGCTGTAGATGCACCGACAATTATTAATAATCAAACTGGAATGAGGTTAGCTGATAAACTAACTCACAAGTATTTTGGTCGCTATCATGCAGGATGCTATCCCGCGAATCTAGGTTTAAAGTTTGCCGATCGCACCGTCGGTTTTGGTAAAAGTTTAGGTGCTAAAAAGTTTCAACACGCACCAACAATTAAACAAAAGCACCTCGGAAGATATCAAATCGAAGTGTTTCCCCATCCCGCGACAATTAACCTGTTTGGTTTAGAAAGGATTGTTAAATATAAAAAAGGTAACTTAGCCGATCGCTGTAGAGAATTAAACAAGTTACGAGTTTATATGACCAATATTTTACCTCGGTTAGAACCTGCCTTAAGTTTGGCTGCTTTAAAGCAGATTCCTGTCATTGCTTCTCAACAAACAGGCAAAGAATTAAAGGCGATCGAAGATCGCTTAGACAGTTTACTTTGTGCATATGTCGCTGCTCACTGGTGGTATTGGGGTGAATCAAAAAACTTGGTTTTAGGTAATCTCGACACAGGCTACATCATAATTCCTAATCCTTAACTCAAAAACGTTCAGATTGCTATAGCTGAGAAACTCTGAAACATGGCACAATGAAAGACTACGTTTATTAATAAAAAATTAACGGTTATCTAACTAACCTATTTGTTCAATATACAACGATTAATATGACTGCAATACTCCAAGCACCTGCTAAAACTCGTCGCCAGGTTTTCCCCTTCACGGCGATTGTAGGACAAGAAGAGATGAAACTAGCTCTTTTGCTCAACGTCATCGATCCTAAAATTGGTGGAGTGATGATTATGGGCGATCGCGGTACGGGCAAATCTACCACCATTAGAGCTTTAGCTGACTTATTACCTGAAATTGACGTAGTAGAAGGAGATCCTTTTAACAGCGATCCAGAAGATCCCGATCTAATGAGCGATGAAGTCAAGCAAAAGGTAGAGCAGCAAGAACCGATTAAGATTGTTAAAAAGAAAGTTCAGATGATCGATCTTCCCCTGGGTGCGACAGAAGATCGCGTATGTGGCACGATTGATATTGAAAAAGCTCTGTCTGAGGGAGTAAAAGCTTTTGAACCAGGCTTACTAGCTAAGGCTAACCGTGGTATTCTTTATGTAGATGAGGTTAACCTTTTAGACGACCACCTAGTAGATGTACTGTTGGACTCTGCTGCTGGGGGGTGGAACACCGTGGAAAGAGAGGGTATTTCGATTCGTCATCCCGCGCACTTTGTCATGGTTGGTTCAGGAAACCCAGAGGAAGGAGAGTTACGCCCTCAGCTTCTAGACCGCTTTGGAATGCACGCCGAGATCCGCACGGTAAAAGAGCCAAACCTCAGAGTACAGATCGTCGAACAAAGAGCCGATTTTGACGCCAATCCTAATGCCTTTAGCGAAAAGTATGCTAAAGAACAACAGGCTTTACAAGAAAAAATTGTTAAAGCGCAACAGTTACTTCCAGCTGTAACAATTGATTACGATTTACGAGTCAAAATTTCGGAAATATGTTCGGAATTAGACGTGGATGGTTTGCGAGGAGATATTGTTACCAACCGCGCTGCTAAGGCGATCGCTGCTTTGGAAGAACGTAGCGAAGTAACCGTTGATGATATCCGCCGAGTTATCGTGCTTTGTTTGCGCCATCGCTTGCGTAAAGACCCTTTAGAATCAATTGATTCGGGCTATAAAGTTCAAAAATCCGTGGCTCGCATTTTTGGCTTAGAACTAGAAGCATAAAATCAGTAAACTGAAAGATTTTCGCGGCGAATTTGCTAGTTAGAATAACATAGTCAATTAAACTTTGAGCTTATGGCAGTAACCACGGAAAACCAAGAGTTAACCAAAAGCGATCGCGAAGTTCCTTTAATTGAGCTTCGAGGAGTTAGCAAAGCTTTCGGCGATAATGTAATTCTAGATCGGGTTAATCTTAAAATAGATCTAGGTGAAGCATTAGTTATTATTGGACCTTCGGGAACTGGAAAGTCGACAATTTTACGGATGATCGCTGGGTTAATGCCAATCGACCAGGGTGCAATTTATATCAACGGAGAAAAGCGTCAAGGCTTAATTGAAGACCAAAACGATCCGATTGGGATTAGTATGGTGTTTCAGCAGGCTGCTTTGTTTGATTCTCTAACGGTAGAGCAAAATGTTGGATTTTTACTTTACCAACACTCAAATCTTAGTCGTAGTAAAATTAGAAAGCTGGTCGATGAAAAGCTAGAAATGGTTGGTTTGTCGGGAACAAATAATCGTTTCCCTGCTGAATTATCTGGCGGAATGCGTAAGCGAGTCAGCTTTGCTCGTTCAATTATATTTAACCCAGAAAATCCTCAAAGTAGACCAGAAATTGTTTTATATGATGAACCTACTGCGGGATTGGACCCGATCGCCTCGACCGTAATTGAGAATTTAGTGCGCGATCTACAATGCACCGTAAGGGGATGTGGTACTTACATTATGGTCAGTCACCAACACAGTACGATTCGTCGTACTGCCGATCGGATTGTCTTTTTGTATGCTGGCAAGGTTCAATGGATTGGCACAGTCGAAGAAATTGATACTACCGATAACCCCCTGGTAAGGCAGTTTTTTAGTGGTAGCGTTGAAGGTCCAATCCGCGTCGCCTAATTAACCAAACTATAAAAGTATTTAAGAGGAGAATTATGCGATCGCGTACCCTAAGAGAAGGTTCAGTCGGTTTACTGATTATATTTGGCGTTTTAGTATTTGGCGGAGTCGCACTATGGATTAGAGGCTTTGCATTTGGTGCTAAGAGCTATAAAATTATTGCTGACTTTCCTGATGTCAACGGCATTCAGGCAGGAGATGGGGTGCGCTATCGAGGATTGCAGGTAGGCAGAGTCGAGCAGATTCAGCCTAGTACTAATGGGGTAGATGTTGTCATTGAAATAGATTCTACCGATTTACTAATCCCTCAAGACGCCAGCATCCAAGCTAGAAGTTCAGGGTTAATTGGTGATACCTTTGTCGATATTGTTCCCGAATCAAATTTACCTGCCTCAGCTGCGAACCTGGATCCAGTTGGCTCAAATTGCGACTCCAGCCAAATTATCTGTGCTAACGCTCGTCTTCAGGGTGAAAAAGCGATTACTCTAGACGATCTTCTGCCTTATACCTATCGCTTTAGTAGAGCCTATGGCGAACCACAATTTGTCGCTAAGGTAGATTCTGCCGTAGCAAATACTGCCGTTGCTGCCGAAGAAATTGCCAAACTTACTCAAGATACCTCGGCATTAGTCAAGAATCTCCAGCAAGAAGTTAATACTACCTCTGGTGAACTAGTTACTACGGCCCAAACATTTCAAACAACTGCCAAACAAATTAATCGCTTAACCAACAACGTTGAACAATTAATTGCTCAAAATGAGAATAATTTAACCACTACTTTAAACAGTATTAGCACTACAAGCGATCGCCTGCAAAACTTAGTAGCCAAAATAGATCGAACCGTTGATACTGCCAATACCGAGCAATTAGCTACCAACTTGAATGAGTTAACTACCAATGCAGCCATGGCTTCGGAAAACTTGAAAAACATCACCGAAGGCTTTGGTAGCGAGCAAGGTTTAGTCAGGTTACAACAAACCTTGGATTCAGCGAGGGTAACCTTTGATAATGCTCAGAAAATTACCGCCGATCTTGAATCGTTTACCGGAGATCCTGCCTTTATCGAAAATGTTCGTAACTTAGTTAACGGCTTGAGTAATTTGGTTTCTACTACCGAACAATTAGAACAGCAAATTCAAACTAGCCAGGTAATTAAACCTAAGCAAAAAACTTTATCTGTTTCACCTGCGACTAAATCTGGAGAATGAAAGTTTGACGACTCCTGCCGAGATTGTACCCTTGTGGTATAAATCGGCAGACTTCTTTTTGAAGAAAGTTAAATATAATGCAGGAGTGCTAGGGAGAGGGCTATTTCATATTGAGATCGAGTTGAATAGATAAGTAAAATATTAGGGTTATGGTAGAGTCGATGGCGGGTATTATCTTGCGCCCCTCTGTGTTAGATCTGGGCGTGCGATTTTTACCGCACCCAGCTCCCGACTTAATTAAAGCTTGATTGCCTTTTGCCCATGTGTATGTAATCGTGGCATGACTCGTGTATGGCTAGCAAATTGTTGTATGACCAATTAGAGTGATTATCATCTATTCTATTCAAAAAATTTGCGATCGCGGAGCCCTAAAGGATTAGCCCTAAAGGATTCGCTTCGCATCTCGCCTGGAGGCGCGTCCGTGGGCTGCGCCCAATCGCACTTCAGCAAAAATTACAAAATGCGGTTTGCCCAATGCTTTGCCCGATTTTACCGAGAATGCAAAGCTTAATTCTTTTGTTTGTAATACAGATAGCGTAACCAACTTCGATCTTTGATTACTTAATAAAAACTAAGTAACTAAGTAGTAAAACAGCAGCAACCAAAATTACATTACAAATTAATTGAGTTTTTATTGCCAAACTCGTTTTCTGCTCTAGTCGATCGAACTTATGTTTAAAGCGATCGAGTTTAAATTGTAGATTAGCATCCCGCTCTCTTTTAAGAGCCATTTCTCGTTTAACAATGCTTTCTACAGTCTCATTCAAACTATTTGGCGTTAATTCTTCAAGAGAGTCAGAGATTACTCCGCCGTCCTAAAGGATACCGCTCCGCGACGCGAAGCTAGTCCTTTAGGGCATATAAAACGACGGAGCCTGCTCTGACCGTTGGTCAATTTTTTGTTCTATTTGAGCTAAAACCGTATCTACCATATTTAATTTATGGCTCAGTTCAAGATCTTGTTGTGAGACTGAGTTTGGTATTGTGGTTTTACCCAAATGCTTTTCTACTAGTATCTAAAGCTAACTGGAAATAACCTTTGTGAACATAACGAATTGCATCAGCCAATTCTTTGGCTGAAGTATTTTTTAGCCAATAACCTTTTGCTCCTAACTTTAAAGCACGAGCAATATCTTGCTCTCGGTCGTGTATGCTTAGCATTAATACTTTAGTTTCTTTAAACCTTTGTGCAATAGTTTTGGTCGCAGTTAAACCATCCATTATAGGCATTTCAATATCCATCAAAACTACTTCTGGGTTCAGACTTGCCACTCGCTCGATCGCTACTTTACCATTTTCAGCAAAACCAATTATGTTGAGGTCTAACTCTGGCGTTAAATATGACTCTAAAGTTTTGCGAACAAAATTTTGATCATCAGCTATGAGAACATTGATCATTGCAATACCAAAATTTAAGGTTTTTAGAAGGTTTTTAGAAGTATAAAAATGACCCAAAACTATAATTTTTGTGGTTCGTATCAAGCAGCAAATTTATAACTTATAGACAAGCTGCTCAAGATTTGCAACCTAACCGTCTTTATACAACGTGCTACATTATAAATCCACAAAATAATTTTGGTCAACAAACTTAGCTCAACATCATTTTTTATCAGGAATACTTATACTTATCAAGCTAATATTAACGAAGCCTGCCGTCTAGTCTCAATTAATTGTTAGCTATAAATTTATCACCATTATTAATCAGAACAGGTCTTAAGATTTGAATCCAAATCATTCATATTGAATGATCTTTAACTATTAATCACATCATAGTTAAAGATCTTCAAAGAGCTATTTTATTTGTTTAATCTAAAAATAAAAGCATAGAGAATCATTATTCTTCTCTTTGTAATCCAAAAATTTAAATTGTTGCTAATCTGGAGGTCAGGGTAGTTGACACAATTACGATACGTTCAGTATTTTTAACGTAACTTGAAAAACAAATAATTGTAATTAATTTTTTGCTAAAACATACCCATAGCTGCAACTTAGTTAACCGTCGGTAAGTCAGCAGACTTAAGCCGATCGCAAAATTAAAATTTAATATGAAAAATTCGATAAATGTTGCTGACCTACAGGAAATTTCTCAAACCCTTTTGGTTACTGCTTATTTCAGAAGTCTGGAAACTAAAAGACAAGATGGAATTATTAAAGATTATAAATCTGTTGAAATAGTCGAACGAATCAATTATGACTTTTCTCAACATGATTCCCCAATAAATCAAGCTTTGATTGCGATTAGAACTGAAATTATCGATGAACTGGCGAGAAACTTTATCCAACAATATCATCAGGTTACAATTGTTAATCTAGGAACAGGCTTGTGTACCAGATTTTTTCGCGTAGACAATAGTTCAATTCGTTGGGTTGGCATCGATTTGCCCAAAGTCAAGCCTATTTGGACTAGCTTGATTGATGAAACCGAAAGATATAAATATTATGCTTATTCTGTGCTGGACTTAGAGTGGATGAAGCAGGTCAAAGAAACAACATCAGGAAAACTGCTATTTATTGCCGAAGGGCTGCTGATGTTCTTTTCAGAAACAGAAGTAAAATATTTAATTCAAAATATTAGAGACAATTTTGCTGATTCAGAACTGATTTTTGATTCATTAGGAGTGCTTTTAGCTCAAAATAGCAGGTTAAATTCTGGTGAATTAGAAATTGACGCGTCGTATAAATGGGGCATCAAAAATTTACGCGAGATTGAAAAGTGGGGCAAAAAAATTCAGTTAGTTAATCAATGGTATTGTTTGGACAGACACAAAAATAGATTGGGATGGCTTGGATGGTTAAGCTATATCCCAATCATAAGAAGACAGGTAAAAATAGGGCATCTGCGATTTTCTCCGAGATGACAAACTTAGAATAATAGCTGAAGAGTGCGATCGCTCTCGAATTAGATTATGGTCGAATAGTCGAATATAAAGGAATATGTAAATGAAGTTGTGGGGTAGTGCGATCGCCTATGTAAACTAAATTGGTTATCATCATCTAGTTTTCCTTTCTACTTCTTGCTCTACTTTGTTGAGTCTTTCCATGATACTCAAGCGCTCGGAATCTGCTGCCATGTGATAGCCATAGAATTGATTAAACTTATCTGTTTGGTCTACGGTTAATTTAGCAATCTCTTCTACTAAAATCGCCATATCTTCTTTAGTGTCTCTAGCAAATTCTCGGATCAGCCGACCGTTTTCTTCAGTTAATCGGCTGTTTTCTTGAAAGTATTTCAAGCCGTAGTAGTTTCAATCTTCTTAAACTTATTGCGGTCGGGTAATTCCCTTTCCAGATAACGCAGACGTGGTTCACGATAGGCGATCGCCACTACCATCAAGTTAATTATTCCTAATAAGATCAACAACAAAGTAACGCCTTGACCCATACCTGTATTAATAATTTTGCCAATCATTTGAGCCATTACTCCACCTTCAGTCATCAGTGGGTTTAAAACGTTATCTACCAAAGGTCCTGCCAGTAAGTAAGCACAGATAGCCAGCGATCGCTCTAGGGTTTGTTGAAGGGCAAATACTCTTCCCTGAAGGCGACTGGGAACTTTACTCTGCCAAATTGCCTGATTACAGCTAACAATAATCGGTTGAGAGAACAGATAGCCGAAAATGCCAATTGTTAAAATAATTGGGGAAATTTTTAGACCGCCTATCAAAACAATTAATCCTTGAAAACCAACACAGCTAATAATTGCCTTAACGCGATTACTAGGGCCAGACCACAGGCTCATTAAGACACTGCCGAGAAGCATTCCACAACCGCCTACGGACAGCACAAAGCCTAATTGGTCAGTCGAGCCTGGTTGATATAGCAAAGGCCATAACACAACCTCCAGCATTCCCATCGTGAAGTAACTAATGGCAATAAAACAGACCAAACGTATCAAGCCTGGTCGAAGCACAATATAATTCCAGCCAGCAATTGCATCTGCAACTACTTGATTGACAACCTTTCTTTTGGCTCTGGTGTATCGTTTAAAGTCGGGAAACTTAACGCTTATCAGGGTAACGATACCGATAATAAAAGTAGAAATATCAATAAGCAAGATTGTTTCTAAGCCCAAATATTTCAAAAGCAACCCAGCGATCGCGGGAGCAGCAATTTTAGCGATCGCAAAGGAAGCCTGTACCATGCCATTTGCTCGACTCAAATTCTGGGGCGGTACTAGTTGGGCGACGGCTGCGGTATAGGCTGGCTGTTGAAAAGCATTCAGGCTTGATGAAGCTATTAAAGCTAAATATATCTGCCATACTGCCAAGTTATTAGACAACACTGAAGAAAAAATCACTAAGGTGACTATCCCAGTTCCTAAATCGCTCATAATCATCGCTGAGCGGCGATTCCAACGATCTATCAATACTCCAGCAACAGGAGAAATAATTACTTTAGGGAGATACATAAACAAGATAGTCAGGGCAAATTGAGTAATCGTTCCTGTATCTTGATAAGTTTGCTCTAAAATCCAAAACCCCAGAGCAAATTCGGTTAATTTAGTCCCTAGTAAAGAAACAACTTGTCCAATCCAGACGATAAAAAAAGTTTGCATATAGCATTAAATATATAGTTATAGAAATTAGCTAATAATAAATACTTTTTATTGAGCTGTACCAGCCGTAGCCACAGTAAGCATAAGCGTTTAATTACCACATCTATACAAAGTCTCAATAGTATACTCGAGCGATCTTCATGTGACACAATCCGAGCAAATAGCTTTAATTTAGACGATTGATAGTATACACTTGTTTTTCGGTTTTATCGGTATTTACACTTAATATTTTAGAAATTATATGAGTAGTATGCAATATTTTACAAATTTTTTATTCTAACTTTACTAGATATTTTTAAACTGATTATCATTAGAGCAAAGACTGTGAATTGCCCCCGAATATTTTTAAAAATCTATTTCGGTTTCTTAAGCTAAAATTTTTAACTACGGTTTTCTATAATTAACCTCTTCATTTAAGATGAAAAAAAGAAAATTAGTTTGTTTAATGTTCGATTGTTTGATTGTCTATATTGAAACAAGTCAAAATTATCTATCTAAATGCAAATGAAATGCGAATGTGATAGTTGTCTGAGGACACCTTTGATGCTGTGCCATAAACTATAATCATGGGCGACAAGAGAAAATAGTAAAAATCAATGACAAGGGCGGAGAATTACGCGGAAAATTATTATTCAATTTTGGGTGTACCTCAAAACGCGAGTGGAAAAGAAATTAAGTTAGCTTTTCGCCGTTTAGCGCGTCAATATCATCCTGACTTAAATCCTAACGATCCTGTTTCAGCAGAAAGATTTAAACAAATTTCTCAAGCTTATGAGGTCTTGTCTGACACTAGTAAACGTCGTCGTTATGACCGTCATATTCCTTTACAACAACCTAGATCGAGAGCAAGCTCTACCCAATACAATTCTTCAAGAGCTACGGCTACTCCTAAAACAGCACAGGATTTTTATAATCGGGGTATACTTAGCGCTCAAGCCAAAAAATATCGCCAGGCAATTGATGATTATAGCCAGGCAATTAAGCTAAATCCCAAATTTGTCGATGCTTATTTAAAAAGATGTGAAATGCGCTACAAAATGGGGGACAATCAGGGAGTATTAAATGATTGCTATGAAGTATTCATTATCGACCCTACAGTGGCAAAAGCTCATTATTATCAGGGTAGAGCGCGCTATAGTCTTGGTTACACTCAGCCCGCAATTGACTCTTATAATTTAGCGATCGCTCAAGACAACAATTATCCTCAAGCACATTATTATCGCGGACTTGCTTACAAAGAACTAGAGAGCATTGCTTCGGCTGTAAATGATTTAACTAGAGCAGCGGAACTTTTTCGCTTGCAAAAAAACTTTGATGCTTATCGCCGAACTAAAAAAACAGTTAGTGAGTTAACTAAAAATAGATCTATTGGACACAAGGGCAATATAGCCTATAATTTCTTGACGACATTAGGTCTTTCTTTCTTCAATCCTGGAGGAGGGTTATTACCAGCATTTTCTCGTTTAGAAGACAAACAATCAAAACAGGTTGGATTGACTTATGGTGTACTTTCTAGCCTCTGTTTTGTATCTGCCTATGTCATGACTGGGCTGCCGTTATCTTTACCTATATGGCAGTTATTTTTAATCGGCATGATTCCGTTTATAAGTTTAGTATTTATCGGAACTGTGGTACGTTATTTCTGGCACTATCGCGGCAATTTAGCCAGTGACATTTTTATAGCAGGGGTAGCGATCGCTCCTTGGGCATTTACGGCAGTGCTAATGGGATTTATTCCTATATTAGCTTTTTCATTAATGATTCCCCTGATACTTTATGGCTGTTGTTACAGCACAATGACTTTACAAGCTAGCTATACTCAAATACTAAATATAACTGAAGCTAAAGCTGCTTTAATCGTAGCTTTGCTGCTAATCTTTAGTAGCTATATCTCTTATTTTTCCATATCTTACTTTATTGCCTAAACCATTAGTAGTCAGCTTATGTGCCTCTATATCTAAGTCTAAAATTAGCGCGATCGCTCGTTTGTAATCGCGCTATAGGTGTTAGGTAATACTCAATGACATCAAATTAAATTAAATAGAAGTAAATTTAGAGCGGCACGATATTTAATTAGTAGCTATTGTTTCAGCGTCTACATCAACAGTTTCGCTGCTAGGGTTTTCTATAGCGACGTTTTTACTTTCTTGGCGAGCCTGTAGCTTAGCAATCATCATTTGCGACAATTCTGTAAACAGCAAGCCTGCTAACATTACGTCATCAATTTGACCAATAATCGGAATAAAATCAGGTGCAATATCAATAGGACTAATCAGATAGATTATCGTCCCTAGTATTACCCACCAGCGATATTGAGGATGACGAATTGCGTTGCGATACCAGTCATATAGGGAAGAAAGGGAGAAATTCATCTTTAGTTTCCAAATTAATGATTAATTTAATTTTGGCAGACTTTAGCTTGAATATTAGTGTGGACAACC
This sequence comes from Coleofasciculaceae cyanobacterium, assembly GCA_036703275.1. Taxonomy (NCBI): domain Bacteria; kingdom Bacillati; phylum Cyanobacteriota; class Cyanophyceae; order Coleofasciculales; family Coleofasciculaceae; species Coleofasciculaceae cyanobacterium. The sequence continues at coordinate 64,385 of DATNPK010000104.1, forward strand.
CAATCTAAATATTTCGGTAAGCACTATCTATAGCTTGATTAAATGACAAAACAGAGCATTTTGAAGCCTATCTGTCTTTTTCGGACGCTAGTAGCCAGAAAACCATCGAGCAAATGATAGATTATTAATGTTTTTAACTGCTTAATTACTATTTTTCTCCAGCTTATGTTTAATAACCAAAATACGCTGAAGCCGATCATCAACCACAGTAAATAGTTAGTCGCCCAAAAATAGCGAACTGTTAGACAAATCAGGATGGTTGCAAGGCAATAGCAGCAGAAACTTAACCACGAGCCTTGATTTGTAGTCTTGAATGGTAATTGAGCGAATATTGACAAAATTAGCCAGTAATGAGCCTGAGCAATCCTGTCCAACAGTTGAGGATTTTGCGACAGTTCTTGTTGAATCTGTTGGGATATTTTTCCGTCAAAGTCAATTATGCTACGAAAGAGAGTCAGTGGTTGTTGGCGATCGCCAAATAAATAATTGGTGGAAAAAATCAAAGGCGATCGCCCGAAAGTTAACCAACTATTACAACCCCATTGGTGCATTAAGTCGGTTTGCTCCAGAGAATTGAGCAATAGATAATAGCGTAAATTAGCTAGATTAGCGGGAGAAAGGGTTAATCTGTGATTATTTTGCTTAATTTGTTCGATTTGTGCCAGGAGGTGGGAATCTAGGCGGAAATAAATCCGTTGTGGAACATTAGCATTACGGCTGATTCTAGTTTCCTCAATCTGAATACAAGAGTTTAAAACACTATTAATTGCTGCATTCGTTGGATTTTTGTACGGGCAAGGCGTTACCTTACCCTTGAATCGTAATTTCATTCTGGTTCTAAAATCTATTTGGCAATCAAAGACAGCACAAATTGAACTAAACCTCGCCACTGTTGTTCTCCTACAGTGGTTGACTGTTCATGAAGCTTTAGTAAAAGATCGCGATCGCCACGTCCTAAAATTGCCTGAGAATAGCGATTAACAATTTTGCCATTGAGCTGTAAAGAAGTTTGAGCGTAGGTAGCGTCAGTAATATTGCCCTGACAAGATGAGCTGCGTAAAATGCGATCGCGCCGATCGAGAGCGACTTTGCGTTTGTTTAGCTGTTGCAGAACATTGATAAACTGACGATCTTTGAACAGCTTATTGACTGAGGACATAGTTTGATGACGACTGCTAGGAATTGGTGCTGGCAGCCTCGTGGGTATATTTTCCCAATCAGCATTTTTCTGGCTTAAAACCAACAAATCCTGTTTAATTTTTAGTGCCTGAGTGCGATTGTATAGTTGCGAATCAGCATCAAGCAGTAACAAACAGTAGGCTAATTCTAATTGACGACGCAACTGCAAATAACTATTTCTTAAAGATCGATTGATTGCCGATTGTTCTAGATCACAACGAGAAAGATAATATATGGCTTGATAAACTTCCCAAGGAATAAATATCTCGTCAACAATTTCTTCAACGATGACGGTACTAATTTCCACGGCGGTAATATTTTCCAGCAGATTATGATTCATGAACTAAATACTGGGTAGCAGAATAGGAAAAGCCGAGCCTTAGCAAGATAGAATATTGCCAAGATCATCTAGCAATCCTATGGTCGATCTTCAGAAGATTGAGGTTCAGCAGCCTGATTTTCAGCTTCCCAATTGTGCCAATTTTCTGTGGCTTCTCGGAGATTAAGTGATTTGAGATCCAAAACTTCAGTTTTGACTTCAGGCTCATCTTCTAGCCACTCACTCCAGTCTGCCTGATTTTCTGATTCTTCTATCTCACTATCATCATCAAGATTCGCTAGAGACAAGAGATCGTTAATAACACTCTCGTCTTCTTCAAGTTCACAAGATGGAAGCTGAGGTTCAAGATTGTCTATCTCAAGTGGTTTAACTTCTGGTGTAGGTGTTTCAAAATTGTTAGGAGTTTTTCCTGCTGCTAGAGCATTGGGAATTTTACTGCCATAGAGTCGATCGCTATCAGGTTCGGCAGGTAAAGATTCTCTCGTAACGTCAGCAGCAATATCAACCCAGCTTGAATGATTTGAGCTTTGCTGCTGTTGAAAAGATGACATGAGCTGAAACATTTTTTGCAGACTAATTAAATTGTGTTGAATTGTCTGATGTCCCTGAGTCACTTGCTGAAGATGAAATTGCTTAATTTCTGAATAGCGATCGCCCGTTAGCTTTTCACCGATTTCATTTTCAACTTTTCCCTCAATCAGATTGATATGAGTACGTAAATAATTATCAACCTGGGAATGCTCGGCATTTATTTTCTCTCCCTCTGCGGTAATTATTTTGGTGGTAATATTTAATTTTGGTGCGTTGCTCATGGCGACAAGAAACGCCTCATTAATATTGCCTGCTCTGATTGCCTGTTGAAAATCTTTGCTTGATGTCATCGGTTTTAATTTTAAGAAGTGGAATATTTAGATTTCGATCGGCTCAACTAATCAATCGAGCAACTAGCTACACCTGCGCAATTTTTAGTTACGCTGCTGGTTAATCAGAATATGGCGCATCTGTTCTAGGCTGGCGATATTCTTGATTAAGGATTTTTTTCTTTGTTGTACCTGCTCGATATGCCATTGTTGTAGTTCGCTATAGGCAAGATTGTCAATCAATTTAAGATCGATTTCATGATCTACCGTCCCTTCAAAGAGGTTAATACGGGTATGAAAACGGCTGTTCACTCCCGATTCCATTTGTTCTAAATCAAAATCTATGTAGGTAGAGACTTCTAACTCCACGGCTTCACTTAAGGCTATATTTAAAGCTTCTAAAATTTCACTGGCTTGAATTTTGGCTTTTATTTCTCTGTTTAAAGTCATAAATAATTGTCAGAGTTCAGCATGGCAACATTTATAACCTAGATATTTTTTTAGTGGGCAAAAACGCTGTTAAGTCTGAAGGACTTGCTTGGCAAAAGCAAACAGCATATTCACGCAGGCGTGCTTCACCAACGGTCAGAGCAGCGCGAAGTTGCCCTCATGGGTAAGGGTAAACGTTGCGGAGGTTCACGGTCAAGCCCGTGCATGATTAGCGCCTGGGGCGCGTCCCGCACCGAGGCCCTCCGTTGAGCCCGTGCATGATTTGCTCCGCTTATCCGTAATAGACTAGCTGCGCGTCGCAAACTTCGTAAGAAGGCTCCGTCGTTTTACACCAAACTATACGGTGCAAGCACCCCAATGCGATGGGTGCGACACGAAGTTATATCCGAAGGTGTATGCTAAAGCATATGCCCTAAAGGACTAGCTCCGCGTCGCGAAGCGGTATCCGTAATAGACTAGCCCGTGCATGATTAGCGCCTGGCGGCGCGTCCTTGGCGTCGTCCTTTAGGAGTCCTTTAGGGCAAGCGGCGGAGTAATCTCTGACTCGATTAGCTGGTATAAAAATATTCAACCAACTGACTATTGCCAAAAGTTGGTGACATTGTAGCCCAAGTTTTCTAGCATTTGGTAAAGTAAGGGGAGGCTCAAGCCGATCACGTTGCTATGACAGCCTTGAATTTTTTCGACAAACATCCCGCCTTTTCCTTCTAAAGCAAAGCTACCAGCGCATCTGAGAGGTTCGCCAGTAGCAACGTAGGCTTCAATAGTGCGATCGCTGATATTGGCAAAATAAACCTCGGTCATACCGCAGCGGACAATTTGCCTTTGCTGTTTTAGGTCGATCAAAGCATGACCTGTATAAATTTTTCCCGTTTTTCCACGCATTCCTCGCCAGCGTGCGATCGCAATTTGAGGCGATTCTGGTTTGCCATAGATGCGATCGTTTACGGTTAATACCGAATCACATCCCAACACCAACGCATCTTCAAACTGAGGTGCGACAGCTTCAGCCTTGCATTTGGCTAAAGTTATTACCAGTTTTTCAGCCTCTTCGATCTGGACTCGATCTTCATCAAAATCGCTTTTACAGACAAGAGGCTCAATTCCTACCATTCGCAGCAATTTTAAACGAGCAGGAGAAGCAGAAGCCAAAACAAAACGCACAGACGCATTATTTACACTCATAGACTCTTAATCATTTGCATAAATAAATATAAAAGATTAGGAATTATCTTCATCCTTGATTCCGCAAAAGTTATCGAACGGTAAAAGATTTGGCTGCAACTTCAAAACTATCCTTGACTTTATCCCAACGTCTTTGAGGGGTAGATAAATTGAAAGTAAAAATTTTACCTCTGCTAACTGCAACGCTAGCAATGTTGTGTCTTTCTCCCTGTTCGGGTAAATTCTCCTCATACTCTAAAAGGTAGTACTTTTGATCTTTATTATCACGCGACTCGGCTCTAATAAACTCGGCTTCTCTTTCAGAGTTTGGGGTACTGTTAATTACTTTAAGCAGGCGATATCCCACTTGGGATGGACTACCTAGATCTTCTAAAGTTTTATCGTCAGGCACTTCATCAATAATTACACTCAGGTTTTCTGTTCTTTCTACTAGATCGCGAAAAACGACATCTACAGTTCTTCTGGCAGATGTTCCTAAATTAACGGGAATCCAACCATTAGGATAAAGAAATTCATATCCCTTGCTGGTATTAACATAGCTTTGTAATCCACTTACTCCCGTTGAACAGCTTGATATTACTAAGCTTAAAACAATTAATAATCCAGCGAAGAACGACTTAAACATTTTTATTTGATTACCTTGATAAATTTATTTTCTGATGTGATAATTTTTAATTTTTATTGTCTCATAACGTAGAAATACCCCACGCCCTAATTAAACATGGGGCAAAATCATCATAGCTTCTCAAAAATTTAATAATTAAAAACTTAGCTTGCACCTGAAGCATACACCGCAACTGCAATGAGACCACTCAAAAGTAAAAACGCTAAAACGCCTAAGATTGCGTAGTTGCGTTTTTCAGTCGAATCTGGCTTATCTGCCGTATACATTTGAGGTTCTCTAGCAAAATTATTTAGTAATCCACCTTCTTCTTCTGTGTAAGGCATAAATGTTAATTTCCTCTTATTTTTATTTGTAAACCTTAATAAATAGTAATCTTATTTATCCGCTCGCACAATCAAACTGTGAATTTACTTTAGATACCAGTCGTTTCAACCTAGCTGTTGGTATTTCTAAGCTGGCGATTAAGCCGTACTTTGCTCACCTGAAAATAGCTCTATTTAGTTAGAACCTAGCTGTAGTTTAATTTGAGTCTCATCAGAAACCGCCGAGATTTCTTGATAGTTCAATTTTAAAAATAGATCGCTCTTAAGGGCAACAGAACCATTGACAACTAACCCTTTTCCGTGGTCACCAGAACCATAGCCAAAATCTACCGTCCAATAATGTTGATTTGAGTTGGCTATTGTAGCAGAATGTATCTTCCCGCCCCAAACGATAAATTCATGTTGATTTTTTTTGACTTTGCTCGTTTGATATTTAATGAAGGCTGAACATTGAAAACCTAAGTTTTTTGAATTAATTAAATTGGTATTTAGCTCAGAGCTACTTATTTGCCGATTATTGCTGTAAGCAAATTTAAAACGACCGATTTGCGAATTTAATTTCCACTGCAAGTTATAGTTATTATCTAATGCTGCCATTGCCGAAAGAGACAAATAGTTATTTTGAACCACAACTTTAAACCCACTAATATAGGATTTATGTTGACTATTGCCTCTAGCGATTAAAGTTAAACCCGAAGCGACTCGCCAATTAACATCAAAATTATGATTTTTTGCATCATTGTAGTAATTAAGCTCAAAATTTGGGGCAGGTTTAAAATTTAGATGTGAATGTAAATCAATCTGCGATCCTTTTGCCAGTAGCGAAACAGTAGTTTTAATCGGCAGAATATCGCTCATGTAAGTTAGCTGAGTAAAACTAGCCAAATTATTCTCATAAACAAAACCTACTCCCATAGTTACCTGTTTGGCTATACCGCGATGATATACGACTCCGCCACGAAATTCTTGAGATTCTTGGTTAGAGCTAACTTCTCGATCTAAAACTGCTTTTTTTGTTAGGTTGCTATTTCCTCCCCCAGAGAATGTTAGTGTTGAACTACCCGCAGCTAATACTGGTGCTGAATTAGTGTAATCAAGTTCAGGTAGATTTAACTGCGGATTACTACTTTCTCCCCAATGTTCCACAGTAGTCACTCCCCAGAATTTGCGTTTGTTTACTCCAGGCCAAAAAGCACTTTGGAAACCTAATGACAGATCGATTTGTTCCGACTGCTGAGCATATGGCTGTTTCTTTGAAGGCAAATCAAAACCACGGTCGAGATTTAATGAAGCATTAATATTATTATCATTATTATTATTGGGAAAGATAATTGGCTGGTCATAATTTACCCGAGAATTTAAACTATCAAACTTGTCAATCGTCAAGATATGATCGACTAAGCTAAATAGTTGAGGCACAGCGATAAAGCCTTGTTGAGATAAGAGTTTTGTCGCAATAATTGGAGTCTTGGAGATATCCGATGGTGCGTTGGCAATTTTGGGATTGGCCACGGCAGAATTAGCCCAACCAAGACAGCCAAAAATTCCACCAAAGAGGACGTTTGCTACAATGGCTTTCATTCATATACGGGGAATAAAATTAGCAGTTACTTGCTTACTAGATAACGAGTAGTCAAACTAAAAATTTTTTAGACCAAGCCTTTTTAGCTAAGAGTAATATTGGCAAAAAGTAGTTTAGTCTTTGATTAAAACTTTAGTTTTGTAACTACAAAAAAATACATTAGTAATTGATGCCTTATCGAGTTTTTTACTTTCTCCATTATTCTATTCTGAATCTTTTTTTCTTGCCTATAGTAAAGATTACGTAAAGATTGGCTGAGAATAGATTAAAGAATAGATAAATCAAAGATTGAGCTACTTGCGAAAGCCCGTGATAGCATCGAAGTTGTTTCAAATATGCTTACTAAACTTCATTAAAATTAAACACATGAGAAAATTTGCTACTGTTCTATTGCTAAATCTGGGAATTATGAGTGGTTTGGCAAATACAGTTCAAGGAGAAAGTGCTGCTACTGCACCAGAGGAATTAACCGAGATCATTTCTGGAATAGAAAATGCAGCCAATAATCAGGATATCGAGCAATTGCTAGAATACTATAGTGATAATTTTACGAATACGGACGGCTTAACTACCGAAACTCTGAGTGATGCCTTGATTGGGATCTGGAATAGTTATCCTGAACTTGAATACACAACAGAGATTGAGTCTTGGTCACAAAAGGGAAATCAGCTGATAGCAGAAACTAAAACTACTATTGAAGGCGTTCAAAATACTGAGGGAAGAAAAGCGCGCTTAAATTCTATTATTAAATCTCGTCAGTATTTTCAAAACCAAAAGCTAGTCCGTCAGGAAATTTTGACAGAACAATCTCAGCTAAATTCTGGCAATAACCCACCTCAAGTTCAAATTGATGCTCCAACTGTAGTAACAGCAGGAGAAAAATATAATTTCGATCTAATCGTTAATGAACCTTTGGGCGAGCAAGTTTTGCTGGGGGCAGTACAGGAAGAGAAAACGGCGGGTAATCTGTATCTTAACCCTACAGCACTAGAATTAGAACCATTGCCAGCGGGAGGAATTTATAAAGTGGCGACTGCTCCTTTGCTTCCCGAAAGCAACTGGCTTTCAGCAATTTTGGTTCGAGGTGATGGGATGACGATGATTACTCATCGAATCAATATTAAAGCCAAGTCAAATGAACCACAAAATTAAGTAAAGCTGGGTTTGTTTACCTAAAGATGGATGTCTACAGGCAAGAATACAAGTAAAGTAAACCTATTATTTGCTCAAGACAATGGTTTGATTAGCGATCGCGCCAGGAGAAATGATCCCTAATCCAGCTAATCTAAATTATGTAATTCTTAATGTAACTCTTCTTTATTTATTTGACGGACTTTGCAACATGAGCCAGAAATATCGTCAGCGTAATTGGCAATTGAGCAAAGTCTACTTTAAAAGAAGCTTATTAAATATTTTGTCACCTCGTTATCAACACAAACGCCACCAGTTACGCCATCAATCTTGGTTAAGAAGACGTATTCATCTGACTTATTTAAAACTGCGGAGATTACGGGGTAAACCAAAAACGGTAGCTAAAGGCTTAGCCATAGGTGTTTTTGCGGGCAGTTTTCCTTTTTTTGGCATTCAAAGTCTGATTGCTATTTTTTTAGCGACTATTTGCCGTGGAAGCAAGGTAGCTGCTGTGGCTGCCACTTGGATTAGTAACCCTTTGATCTTATGTACCACTATTTGTCTTCAACTACAAAATTGGCAAGTTGTTACTGAGAACAAAAGATAGTACCTCACCGCCTTTAGACATCGAATCATTTACCGAATTTAAAGAATTGGGCTCAACTTTTGCCATTACGCTGCTAACGGGCAGCTTTGTAGTGGGAATAATTTTAGCCGTCATTACTTACTTTTACGGTTTGGCAATTTTAGAACGTTGGCGCGATCGCGGCGTTATTCGTCGTAAAATCAAGAGAAGAAACACCAGAAAATAAACCGATCTTCAAGGCGATTTAGCCCATTTTTTACCCTGAATAATCGTGTGTTGTTCCCAGTCAGCTAAAGTATAGGGATAATCAAGACGATAATGTCCTCCACGACTTTCGGTACGAAAAATCGCACTTTTGAGGATTAAGTAGCCAATATCAAGTAAGTTAAGCGTTTCGGCATATAGCTTTAGCTGAGATTCTGCTGCAGGATGAATCAGCTGAATTTGTCGAGCGGGAGATAAATCGCTCACATATCGATGGAGAGCTAGATCGCTAAGTTGCGATCGCCAGGAGGTTACCATGGCGATCGCCTGCTCCATAATTTCCGCAGTACGGCAAATACCTGCACTCTGCCAAATTAGGTCGGGTAGCTGCTTTCTAACGGAGATAACTAATTCGATTTCCTCCTCCCAGTTAGCAGATATTTCTTTTGTCTCTAATGCAACAGTATCCAAAGCCTGAGGTTCTAATTTTGCCAGTTGAGCTGCATAAACTACGCATTCGAGTAAAGAATTACTTGCCAAACGGTTGGCTCCATGAACCCCAGTGCTGGCGGTTTCTCCTACAGCATATAGTCCAGAAATTGAGGTTTGATTCATCGTATCTACGGCAATTCCCCCCATCCAATAGTGAGCGGCAGGAGCAACAGGAATCGGCTTAGTAAATAAGTCCACGTTCCAATGCTGACAGACACGAATAATATTGGGAAAGCGATAGCGAATTCTATCTTGAGGAATTGGCTGTAAATCCAGATAAACCTCGCTCTGGTCTGTTTTTTGCAGATGGGTAAAAATAGCTCGGCTAACTACATCTCTAGGGGCTAATTCTCCATCTGGATGATAGTCAAAAGCAAAACGTCGTCCGCTTCGATCGATTAGATGCGCTCCTTCTCCTCTAACCGCTTCGCTAATCAAAAATCTTGGTGCGCCAGTCACTGTTAGGGCAGTAGGATGGAACTGAACAAATTCGGGATCCCTAATTATGGCATCACTTCGCCAGGCGATCGCCACTCCATCTCCTGTACTAACTTCAGGATTGGTTGTTTGAGAGAAGACTTGTCCGCCGCCGCCTGTAGCTAAAATCACTGCTGAAGCTTGAATCCAGCTGATCTTACTGTCTTTTAAGATACTTATTCCCTGGCATCTGCGCTCTGAATTTAGCCAAAGCCCAAGCGCAAAAGCTTGAGACAATACCTGAATATTGCTCTTTTGTAATACCTGTTGTGCTAAAGTGGCTACAATCGCTCTACCTGTAGTATCCGCAGCATGGAGTACCCTGGAGCGAGAATGAGCAGCCTCTAAAGTCATTGATAGTTGGTTTTGATGTCGATCAAAAGCTACCCCCATTTCGACCAGTGATTGAATCGAATCAGCAGCATGATCGACTAAAAACTGTACTGCATCGCGATCGCACAAGCCTGCCCCAGCTTTTAAAGTATCGTCTAAATGCAGCTGAGGAGAATCTTCTGGACTAATAGCAGCGGCAATACCGCCCTGCGCCCAATCACTAGCCCCCGTATTTAATCGATCTTTGGTGATTAAAGCAACTTTTAAATTATTAGGCAGACACAAAGCTCCGTAGAGTCCCGCAGCCCCCGAACCCACTACAGCTACATCAAACTTAGGATAATTCAATTTTAATTATTCTGACAGATCTTAATTGGCATTTATCATGCCACATAGCGATAAAAAAACCACGCCCAATTTAGAAACGCGGTTACAAAAATCAATCTGGATTTTTATTGTTTAATATAGTCCAGGATTATAGCGATCGCCTCCTGCATTCATCGAAGCTTCGATGTCGGTGACAAAAAACTCATCTAAATTTGCTTGCAGACGCTCTAGCTGGCTGTCGCTCAAGCCAGGAATTTCCAAAACATCTTCTACACTCTCATAGGGAGCATTTTGAATAATTTTACTAGCCAAATTAGGGTAAAATCCTCGTAGTCTACGAAACTCTCTAACGTCGCTATTGTTTAGATCGAGCTTCCCTTGAATCAACTCTTTGCGTTTGGCATCAGCCGTATTGACACGAGCTAACAACGCCGAAGACTGCACTGTAAACAATCTCTCACTAGCTTGGGCTGCGCTGGCAAATCCCCAAGAACCTATAATCAATAATACGGCAGCTAAAATACCGATCAATTTTTTCATTGGTTTTCATTCCCCTTAATCTGAAGATATTTTACTCACAGAGAAATATTTTATTTTCTCTATAAATGTTAATTTTTGTTTGCTATTTTTTCTTTATGAGGTTTTCGTGTATTTAATACACTCAAAGCCTCTGAACAAATGACGTTGTTATATATCATAATTCTTTCACCACATTTTTCAAATACTAAGTTTTAGTAATCACGATTGTTACTCGACAAAATAGGTCAACCGTATACATAATTGAGCAGTTTGTCTATTGAACTTGTTTAATGCAGACTAAGACAATAATCGGGGCTAAGCCCGCTTAGAGCGTCAGTTATTCACCGCCTTCTGCGATCGTTTAATGACGACATCACGTCTGTCACTGTTGTGTTGAGGAACTGTGAACTTTGAGTTTTTTAAATAGCAACCCTATTGTTTTACTTTATTAAAGTCAGCATTATTCAGTTGCGTTGCCTAGTTCAAACCTGCCGACCATACCTTGGTTATTTATAGTCATGACCAACAGGTATTACCAAGGCTGATAAAAATGTCGAGATTCACTATTTTTACTTCTAAACAGATTCATAGGTAAATAATTTATAATCAAACATGAGTAGCTATTATCGAAAACCAGTAAAGCAGAAACTAATTTTGAAAGAGTTTAAGGTTTTGATTGTTTCAATCACTATATTCTGGGTGGTTGAGATTCTCGACAAATTTGTATTTAACAACAGCTTGGATAGTTATGGTATTCAACCTCATAGTTTAGTTGGGTTGAGAGGAATCTTGTTTGCGCCATTTCTTCATGGCGGATTTGCACACTTGATAGCTAATACCATTCCCTTTCTTACTTTGGGGTGGTTGACCATGATCCAAGAAACTAGCGATTTTTATATTGCCTCAATTGTCAGTGCCTTAGTTGGCGGGCTTGGAGTTTGGCTATTTGCTGCACCTAACTCAGTTCATATAGGTGCAAGTATTCTAATTTATGGCTACCTGGGCTTTTTACTGCTACGAGGCTATTTTCAGAAAAACTTTCCCTCGATCGCTCTGTCGATCTTGGTGGCGGTTGTCTATGGTAGCTTTATTTGGGGGGTGTTTCCTTCCGATGTCAGAGTTTCATGGCAAGGACATTTGTTTGGCTTTATTGGTGGCGCGATCGCCGCTAAAACGGTTGCTCAAGAAAAGAAATTTCGTGGCTAGTTAATCGTAAATTTGAGCATAGATACTTGTCTTGTTTTAGCCCAATGCTTTTAGGCTACAAAATACAGAATATATATCTAAGATGTATTTAGAGCAAAGATTAAGTAAAGTTAACTGTAATACTAAAGACTCATGAAATAATAAAGATAGTAATGACAGATTACTCGTCCGTTATTACTATCAACTCGGTAATATAGTTGAGGGAAGCACGTCAAATGATTGTGCTTCTTTTTCTTATTGAGCTATTAGCTGGTTGTACCTGTTATCAAAAGTAACAGGTACAACTTAATATTACCGACTAACCGCTGGTAAAGCTGGGCGCATTTCTGGCTTAGTATCTTCGATTAGCAAGTTTCTAATTAGTCTTGCTGCCATTTTTTGAGTCAGTCTTTCGGCCACCTTCTGTCCCATTTTTTGAGTTTCTGGCTTAGTAATTATCTTGGCAATAATCGAGACTAAGTGAGTAGGATCAAAACCTGGGGTTTGCTGTAGAATACCAACAATATTTTTCAGATGAGTCATCGTATAAGAATCTTGTCGATATTCGGCAGGAGTTTCCTGCACGGCTAAACCTACTTGCTGGCGAAAAGCGGTAGAAATACTAAATATTGTTCTACGTCCTAAACTATCAATTGCATTGACCAACTCATCGGCAATGCGATCGCGAATAAATGCACCGCGATCGCTGTATAAATAATCAAGACCCTGATCTACTACGCTATCAAAATCGTAATCTCTAGAACTAGTAGCATTGTTCAGCAAGTTTTCCAAACGATGCCAACGAAAACCTTCTTCTTTAAACAACAAGTCTTTTAAAGATGCTCTTAATTCGGGTGCAGGGTCGGTTAATAAACGTTTGGCAATGTAGGGATAAGCTTTACTCAAAACTTTAAACTCTGGGTCGATGCCGATAGCAATTCCTTCTAAAGTAACCATCGAACGAATGATTAAAGCATAGTAAGCAGGTACGGTAAAAGGAAACTCATACATCATCGCCGACATCTGATCGGTGATGCTTTTGAAGTTCAATTCAGCAACAGTCGCACCCAAAGCATTACCAAATACGTTAGCTAAAGCTGGAACAATAGGTCTTAAGTCCGTTCCTGGGGTTAAAAAGTCTAATTTGACGTAATCTTCAGCTAATGATTCAAAATCGCGATTGACCAAGTGAACCACAGCTTCAATTAGACCATATCTTTGATAAGGCTTGATACGGCTCATCATACCGAAATCTAGATAAGCTAATCTGCCATCCGCCATTGCTAACAAGTTACCAGGATGAGGATCGGCATGAAAAAAACCATGTTCTAGCAGCTGTCTGAGAGAGCATTCTACCCCTATTTCCACCAGATGGGTAGCATCGATTCCCTGAGCCTGTACAGCATCAATATCAGTGAGCTTAGTGCCACTGATCCATTCCATGGTGAGGACACGTTTACCCGTATATTCCCAATAGATTTTAGGAACATAAATTTCCTCTATATAACCGTAAAACTCTTGAAACTTCTCGGCGTTGCGTCCTTCCTGGTTATAGTTAGTTTCCTCAAAAATACGCTCGGCTAACTCATCAATAATCGATCGCAGGTTAGAGCGAACCTGTTTAATATTATCTTGTACCCAACCTGCTAACATTCTCATAATATAAATATCAAGAGTAATGCGGCGGTTGAGATCGGGACGTTGCACTTTGACTGCAACTTCTTCTCCTGTTTTTAATCGACCTTTGTAGACTTGTCCTAAAGATGCAGCAGCAATCGGTTGAGGGGAAAGCTCTGCGTAAATATCTTCTGGTCTTTTGCCAAGTTCTTCTTCAATAAAGCGAAATGCTACTTCGTTGGAAAAAGAAGGAATTTTATCTTGTAACGTAGTTAATTCTTCTAAATAAGCAGGAGGGACTACATCAGGTCTGGTAGACAAAGCCTGACCGATCTTGATATATGCTGGTCCTAGCTTAGTCAATATTTTAATGAGCTGACGCGCTCTTTTTTTCTGCTTAAGAATGGAATTTCCAGTCAAGTTGTCCCACCATACTCCCAAGGCAAACCTAGTAAAAAGGAACAAGATGCTAATCAGCCGACTGAGTACTGTAAAAGGGCGATTACGATATCTAGCATTGTTGGTTTCTGAATTGTAACGCCAGTCAGCATTTGGCTCGTCGTATGCTAATTCAGTATCTTCGTAAGTATCGATCGCCTGTGATGGTACGGTGATGGTGTCTATTGGAGATGATAATGTCTCGTAAGGCATAATTTTAAGACTGACGTTAACAAGTTTTATGAATAATTGTAACAACAGATAGAGATAAACTCCTCTCTCTTAAGACTAAAGTTCCAAGCTGTGTTTTGAGAATTGGGTATTACCGAATACATTCTTCAGCAATTAGAGATGACAATAAATCGCTTAGTCTAAATAAATATCTTCTCCAGGCATAGTCGATTCATGCTCCCAATCAATATCAGGCATAGCTTCAAAAGCTTGGCGTACGGATTTTTGCCATAAGAGTACGGATTTTGGCTAGGTAAGGCGCACCAAGGCGTAATTCTAGAGTATCGCAGAGATCGAAGCTATCGGTTTTATACATAATCAAATTGATCGGTGGTCCAACTGAAATATTTGATTTCATGGTTGAATCAATCGATAGTAAAGCGCATTTAGCGATATCTTCTAGGGGCGTATCATAGGCTATGGTGCGGTCTATGATGGGTTTTCCATATTTAGTTTCCCCAATTTGAAGAAAAGGAGTTTCTTTAGTTGCCTGAATAAAGTTCCCTTGAGGATAGATTAAATATAGCTGTGGATTTTCGCCAATAATTTGCTCACCTAAGAGAAAGTTACAGCTAAAGTCGATCTTGTCTTTTTCGAGCCAGGGGCGATCTAATTCCTGAATCTCTCTACTTTTACTGCCGATATAGGCAGCAATATCATACATGGTAGCTAGAGTATGCAAATTTTTGCTTTCTTGATTTTGAATATCTCGATTGAGCCTGGTTAATACTCCCTGAGTAACTGAAAGGCTACCCGAAGCACAGATGACAATTACTCTTTCGCCTGGTACGGATAAATCGAACAGTTTCTTGTATGTAGAGATATAGTCTACCCCTGCATTAGTACGGGAATCGCCAGCCATCACGATGCCGAATTTATTGATAATACCCAGGCAATAAGTCATATACTTTTTTACTTTTTGAGAGCAGTTATTTATTTAGTTGATGACCACAACTACGGCAAAAGCGATCGCTTTCCTTGGCTTGTGTGCCACACTGAGAGCAAAATTGCTTGGTCACATTAGTTTTTGATTGATTTGCCAAGCTCATAGCCATATTTCCCATCTGCATTGACATCGAATTGATATCCATCGACATATTGTCCATTTTCATCGGCTGCATCGGCTGCATTGGTTTAATGTCAAAAGGTTTTTGACCAGACTCAGGCACCTCTTTCAAGTCCACCATTGGATAGTCTGTGGTAGAAATAGGAGCGATTGTGCTAATACTATTGTGCTGAATTTGAATGTAATATGAACCGGTTTCAGTATCTATTTGGAGTACAAAACTCGCTCCAACTTTAAATAACTTGGGCTTCGAGATCCACTTTCCCGTACTAAAACTGCTGCCTTGACTTTGTTGTTGCCCAGCACTGCTCATCATCAAAGTAATTTGAGTTTGTGTTCCCCAAAGCGCGATCGCTAGCTTCTGGGTATTGCTCAGAATTGCCGCATAAGCCATAAACCCTGCTCTAAAGTTAATTATTATTCGCTCGTATAAATTTGTTACTGATGTAATTTTCCGTCCAATACGAGACGCACAGAATAAAGATATTTTTAAATTATGGTTTTCGACTAGTAGGCTAATTAATTAGAGTCAATTAGAGACAAATAAATCTAAATAACTTTTAGGCAGATAACAGAGATTCACCATAGACTAAGTTGAACTTAGAGTGTTGGCTTTACTACCGTTGAGCTTTTTCTCTTTTTTTTGCTTTTTGACATTTAACTGAGGTTTGCTTTGCCGGTTTTTGGAATAAAGTACCGTGCATTAGTTTAGTTGTATAGGCGATCGCCATCAAACTAGTAATCAACCCAATTATTGAAGCGGTAATTTGCTTAGGATCTTCACTACCAGAGAGCAAATTAGTTCCCACTGAAGCTAAATAAACATACAAAGCAATTACAGGCAGCATTGCCAACCAAGAAACAAACAAATATTGCCAAAAATTAATTTTAGTCAAACTAAAGCCGTAATTTAGGATGTTGGACGGTACGATGGGCGACAGGCGAGTTAAGAAAACTATTTTCCATCCTTTTCTGGCTACTGCGCGATCAAATTCGCCCCAGTGAGGACGTTGCGAAATCCATTGACTAACCTTTTTGCGAGCCACTGTACGACCTAACAAATAACATATTGCCACACTTAAGGTATCGGCAAACGAGACTACGATTAAACCAGGAACAAAGCCAAATAAACTTCCCGCAGCTAAAAAAAGAAAAATTGCTGGCAAACCAAACAAGGTTGCTGAGAGATAAATGCTAGCAAAAGCGGGATAAGCCAAATAACCTAGAGAACTAAGCCAGTGTTGTGCGTGAAAAAGCCATTCTTGCAAAAAAACCATAATATATTTTGAAAATTGTCCTCTAGAACTAACTAGAGCAGATGATGAAATTTAAGAATTGCTAGATATATAAATATTCAGATAAAGAAATAAAACTATTAGTTAATAAGTTGTTAACATTCGGAGTTTAACTTAAGAATAATAATTTCTCAACAGCGCAATTATAGATACGGAAATAAATTCCCTCTATCTTGCGTTGGATAGCGTGGGGAATGCGGTGTTTCGGAACTCCAATTCAACTACGCTCAAAAATTAGCTTTATTTTTCGCTCAAATACATTTTGACATGAACGTAAATCGTCGCCAATTGTTGTTATTTCTCGGTGCTAGTGCAGGCTCTATCGTTTCAGGCTCATGGGGAAGAAAAATCGAATCAGGATCTCAAGCTGTGGCTCAAACCAACCCTGGAGCGTTGGCAAAAAATAGCTCTAGCTTAGGTTTTCAACCTGTTAAAGTTCCTTTGCCTTTAAAGGTAGAACAACTTTCAATTGCTCAACAGATCGAGAGTTATGCTAGCTATGAGGTTCAAGATGATTTGGTTTTGCCCGAAGGTTTCACCTACGATCTAATTGCTGCTTGGGGCGATCGCGTTGGCGATTCTCGGTTTGGTTATAACAATGACTATCTATCTCTAATAGAAACTGCACCCAATGAAGGATATCTCACGGTTAATTTTGAATATATTAGCGGTGGAATATGGATGCAAACTTATCAGCAGATCGTAGGCAAGCAACTTCCTTTTGCCGAGTTAATTGCTCTAGCCGAACCCCAGGAAGGTGAAATTGATGCTTTTAATCTTGAAGACGAGGAGTTGAAAGCAAAAATCATTGAAGTCTCTAGAGAAGGATTCATCGACCAGGGACTAGGAGTAATATCAGTTAAGCGTAATACCGAAGGTAAGTGGGAACGGACTTATTCCGATGTTGATCGCCGAGTTACGGGAATTTCTGGCATGGATAATCCAAATCAGGCTCTTAAATCTACTGGTGCTGCGGTAGCGATATTTACTAAACCGAACAAACTAGGTTATGAAGATGGTTTGGGCGATCGCATTATTGGCACGTTTCAAAACTGTGCGGGAGGTACAACCCCTTGGGGAACAGTCCTGAGTGCCGAAGAGAATTTTCAGGATCAAGTACCAGAAGCAGTAATGGCAGATGGTTCATCTTTAGATCCTAGTGAGACACCATTTTTAATTACTGCTGGAGAGGTAGACGGTAGAGCAAATGTATTTGGTTTAGCAGGCAATAAATACGGTTGGATGGTAGAAATTGACCCAACTAACCCTGATGATTACGGCACTAAGCATACTTGGCTGGGACGCTATCGCCATGAAGCCTTTGGCATACGTGCTGTGGCAGGAAAAAACTTGGCAGTGTATTCAGGATGTGATCGCCGTGGCGGACATTTATATAAGTTTGTTAGTAGCGGAAAAATATTTAATCGCCAGGATAAGAGTAACTCCCGCTTGTTTGAATCAGGAATTCTCTATGGTGCAAAACTTGCTCCTAATGGGGTAGGAGAATGGATTCCTTTGCGTCCTGAAACTTTAGTTAATCCCGTATCACCCAGTCAGGTAGTGGGGGGAATGGTTATCTTGCCCAACAGCGAGCGCACTGCTGGCGGCGTAATGGAAGTAGAGACAGAAGAACAGGCGCAGTCTTTAGTTGCCCAGTATAAAACTCTGGGAGACTTATATCAGGGTAATAGCTTTCAAGAAACCCAAGGAGCAATCTTAATTGATGCTCACTTTGCAGCTAGTGCAGCAGGAGTCACCTGTACTTCTCGACCCGAAGATACGATTATTGGCGATAATGGTACGTTGTTTGTTGCTTTTACCTCTGGTTCTGCTGGCAGTGATGGAAGCCCCGATAAAGCGATTTTTGTCGGACCTGATGGCGAATCTGACTATGAATACGGCTGGATCATGAAGCTAGAAGAAGATGATAACGATCCTGCTTCTCTCAGCTTTACCTGGAGTATGTTAGCCACTGGAGGAGAAGTAGCCAAAGGGGGTGCTGGTTTTGCTAATCCTGATAACTTGACTCTAGACAAGTCAGGAAATCTCTGGGTAGTCACAGATATGTCTACCGAAAAACATAATGTAGCTATTTCTAGCCGAACCGAAAACGGAGTAGCACTATCAGGTAGCGACTTAACAGGAGTATTCGGCAATAACTCCCTGTGGTATATTCCTTTATCTGGAGATGACGCAGGCAAGATTTATCCTTTTGCGATCGGACCTATAGAGTGCGAATGTACTGGCTTAGCCTTTGATCGAGATGATAACAACTTATTTTTGTCTATTCAGCACCCAGGCGAAAAGAACGGCATTCGCCAAGAAATGGCACGAGAATCGAGAAATTTTGAATTACTGGCGACAGACGGCACAGTATTTAAACAACAGCGTCAAGTTCCTCTTGGTTCAAATTGGCCCAGTGGCAAAGTTAATCAACCTCCTTTACCTGGAGTCGTGGCAATTCGTCGAGTTAACGGTAAGACAATAGTTTAGATATTGACACTATCACTATGTGGGTGACGAGAATGCGCTTAACTTAGTTTGCTACTGAGCGATAACTATCATTGTTTCTCGAACATAAAATTGAATAGCGTATTAAAACAATTATTTACCTCTATTTTGGTTAATTTATATTAATCACCATGCTTTTAATAGGGGTAATTTTTTTATTAGTCAAAAAATAATCAAGCTCGATAAATTGTTAATTGATTATTTTAACTAATTAGTGTGAAGGATATAAATCACAGTCATTAAAAATTGCGATAGCTTTCTTTGTTGTCCAATGTTTTTCATAAAATTGATGGGTTATATCTAACTTATAATGTAAAGTTATTAACTAGAAAAAAGCCAAATAAAAAACGGAGTTTATATCAATTAATCAAAACCAACTTAAAGATGTAGAAATTCAAAATACTCAAGACAGAAAAATAGATTTAAAAACTAAAATATCTCAATTCAGACAAGCATATACTCAAGATCAAAAGCTTACTTTAAATAAAATAGTAGCAAAAGTTGCAATTACCGTAGACACTTTAGAACAAATTACATTCCATAAACTAGAGGCAATTATCCTCGAAAATACCCCTCACGGTAAATACTGGATTATTAATTATTTGGGTGCTTACTTTTTAATACCAAGTGAAATACATCAAATAACCAACGCTACATAAACATTTTTAACCGTTGCCAAAATCTTATTCGATCTAGCTGAATATTATCCACAATACTCTAGCTATCATTTAATTAGACCTGCAATAGTAACCAAACTCTCAGCAAATCAGTGGAAACTAGAAGAAAAAGGTAAATTTAATTTTTCGTAAATACATATAAATTCTGTTGTATTTTATTAGCTAAAAAGCGATCGCGCTTTCTACTATCAAATCAATATAGCTAATTCTGATTGAATAATACCAAGCCAAATTTGAATTTTATTCAGGGCAAGAGGGAACAGACAACAGTTTGGTTGTTCCCTCTCCCGAAGATTGTATCTAACCTAGTCCTGAATATTTAATTTGATAAGGAATTTCTTCCACAGGCAAAGCTTCGCTATTAAGATTGTCATAGGTTAACTGTAGCCGTTTTTCTCCTGCATACTGAATCAATTTGCCACTATACAATTCAGCTTTTGCGCCTAAACTTTGAATTCGCACTTTACCATTAAAAACTGTTGCTCTTGCCAGATAAATCACTAAATCATCTCGTGAGGGACGATTAACGGTAGTACTTGCTGTCAGATGAGCTAGTCCACGTTCATCTATTTCTTGAGTCATTGCCATCGCCGTATTACGAATCCCACGAATTGCTACAATTGCAGCAGCTACCGCCATTGTAATATCGATACCATCATCGGTAAAAATTTTGCGGGTAGAAAGATATTGAAAGTTTTTTTCCCCCAAATCGTCTCGAATACGACGATGAATCATGTTATGGGGATGATAGTTAGATAATGCGCCGACAATTGCACCACAGGCATGACGAGGTTCTCGCCAAGGAGATTCACGGGTTTTACCATAGATGCGCTTGTTGTTTTCTTCTAAACGTCCTACATGGGTTTTAAGGTCGGTTGCTACTAACACCATTGACTGAGAATTGCCCTCGTATAGTCTTCGGCGTAGTGGTTCGTCCATCTGGTGAGCCACTGTAACATGAGCTAGAGTTGCGCCGTTGTCTGTCCCACCGCCTGCGGGAAAGAATGCCTCGAGCTTAAGTTCGCCAATTTCTGACAAGGTAGCAAAGCGAGATGCTACTACGTCCCGATAGCGTTTGGTAACTTCTCCTTGGTGAATGCGATCGCCACAGTTAGTGTAAGCTAAAGTAGTAACTACGCTAGGCAAGCTTAAATCTGCTCCACAAATGTGTATATCGGTATTACTTGAAGCAGCCAACTGTAGCTCGTCTCGTAATAATTGTAAGCCGTTGATCAAAGCATAGCGATCGCTTACAATCTCGTTAAGATAGTTATGATAGGCATTTCTTTCCATACCGAAGCTAGCAGGAAGTTGCCAAAACTGATCGATTTTTTTTTGGGCAGAGGTAGCATCAAAAGAAAGAGACATATAGCAGTTATCAAGTTATCAAGTTATCGGTTATCAAACTATATTAGAGTTTAAATAATCGCTACGTGGATGATGCCATCACCCTGGTTAACTAAGGGGTTTTGAATGTGACCGATAACTATGCCACCGAATTTGGCACGAACTGGAATCCGCCTTTCGCCAAAAGCATTAGTAATAAAGCCTAACTCTTGTCTGCGAGCAATTTTATCTCCCAAATTAACTTCCAAATGAAAAATTCCGCCACTGGAGGCTCTAATCCATTTACTTTTTCTACTTTCTAAAGAATTTCCTACGATTGGTGCAAGTTCGTCCTGATACATCTTTAAATAATTCATTACTCCCATAATGCCAGCTACACCAACCTTGATTGCCATAGGGTCAAAACGAAGAGCTTCCCCCGCTTCATAAAGTAAAACAGGTATACCTTTTTTGGTAGCTGCGTGGCGTAAAGAACCATCCCTGGTAGTGGAGTGCATCATCAAAGGTGCGCCAAAGGCTTTAGCACAGTGATAAGTAGTTTCGTCTTCTAAGTTGGCACGAATTTGCGGTAAATTAATCCGATGAACTGCTGCGGTATGAAGATCGATGCCGTAAGTACTACGCTCGACGATTTCTCGCATAAATAAATCGGCTAGTCGAGAAGCAAGAGAGCCGCTTTCCGAACCAGGAAAAGAGCGATTTAGATCTCTCCTGTCGGGAAGATATCGAGATTGTTCAATAAAGCCAAAAACATTGACAATAGAAACAGCAATGATAGCTCCTCGAAGCTTTTGAGGATTTATTCTGGCCAAAATCTGAGCAATGATCTCAACCCCGTTTAATTCGTCACCATGAATTGCTGCACTCAGCCATAGTGTTGGCCCTGACTCAATACCGTTAACTACAGCAATAGGAAGAGAAACTAAGGTTTGAGTGGCCAAACGACTAACAGGAAGCTCAAAGCGACGTAATTGTCCTGGTTCAATCGTTTCCTTGGCAATTTCAATTATATTATCTGGCACTTAGTTTGAATTATAATTAGTTAATATTTAATGCGATCGCTATTGTCTGCTTCCACAGCATTTTTGGCAATAAAATCAATTATTTTTCCTGCCACATCAATTTTCGTTGCTTTCTCAATTCCTTCTAAACCAGGAGAAGAATTAACTTCCATCACTACTGGCCCATGATTAGAGCGCAACAAATCAACCCCAGCAATTTTTAATCCCATCGCCTTAGCTGCTCTAATTGCCGTATTGTTTTCCTCTGGAGATAAAGTTATTTTTTCGGCATTACCCCCACGATGAAGATTAGAGCGGAATTCTCCTTTTGCTCCCTGTCGTTTCATGGCGGCAATTACGCGATCGCCCAATACAAAGCAACGTAGATCTGCGCCTCCCGCTTCTTTAATAAATTCCTGTACCAGAATATTGGCATCTAACCCGCGAAAAGCTTCAATAACCGATTTAGCTGCCTGATAAGTTTCTGCTAAAACAACCCCGATGCCTTGTGTTCCCTCCAGTAGTTTGATTACCAAAGGCGCGCCACCTACAGTTTCAATCAAGCCGTCTATATCTTGAGTTGCATGGGCAAATCCCGTCACGGGCAAACCGACTCCTTCCCTAGCCAAAATCTGCATCGAGCGTAACTTGTCTCGGCTACGAGAAATTGCCTGAGATTCATTAGGACTAAAAACATCCATGAGTTCAAACTGTCGAACTACCGCAGTACCATAAAAAGTCTTGGAAGCACCAATGCGAGGAATAATAGCATCTACATTTTCTAAGGGCGTACCGCCATAAACTATGGTGGGTTTTTTAGAAGTAATATTCATATAGCAACGTAGGTAATTGATAATTCGTACATCATGCCCTTGTTCTTCTCCCGCCTCTTTCAAACGCTTTGTAGAATAAAGTGCAGGGTTTTGGGAAAGAATTGCTATTTTCATGCTGTGCAAACGATAAGTACTCTTTAAGATACCTATATTTTTAGAGTTTTCGGCGACTTTGAAGAAAAGATTTTCCTGGATCGACTAAAAACTTATTACGCACCGCCTGTCTACCTAATAACATCCGAAAACCCATGACATCTCGATCTGTTAAAGATAGTTCAATGACCCAGCTTTGGTCACCTAGTTTGACTTCAGTTTTAATTACAGGTCTTAGTTGAGTTATGCCCCCAGAGTTGCGGATTTTTCGATATTCTAGTAGTTCTGCCTGGGTAGTCTTAGTAGTTTTGCTGTTGCGCTGAACTGGATGAACCTGAAAACGAATTATTCGTTTGCCGTTTTGTGATAATTCCCGAATATTAAAAGCATGAAGAGCAGAAGATCTGGCGCCCGTATCAATTTTTGCTTTAATCTGGTTAATTTCTAGCTGTGGCAAAGTAACAAATTCTCGCCAACCGATAATCCCAAAAGATTGAGAGTTGTCGTAATCGTAATTTTTAGGTTTAAACACATTAGACACAGAAAATATGGGCAGTTGGGATGAATATAAGCCGAATTGCTGAAAAATTTTCAGTTAAACGACTGAGGTTTTAGATGATTATTTTGCATATATTGTGTACTATTAGGCGTGGTTACTTTTAGATAACATTTTTTGGATAGGTACGTTTTTGATAAGAAAAAGGCATCAGCAACCACTGACACCTTTGGAGTCCCACGAACTGTGATGTACGATTTTTGGTACATATACAGGATAGTCCGAATTGTTTCCTGTAATGTATAGAATCCTACCATTTAATTTCTATCGTAGCTATGGATTTGGGCAGCCTCAGTATTAAAAGATTGTTTAATTAAAGGCTAAAATTCCTGATTTAGCATTTTGTTAAACGGTTTGAATTTTGCTTAATGCTGCTTCGGCTGCTCTTTTTTCCGCTTCTTGTTTACGCCGATCTGTGCCAACACCATAAGGCTTGCCGTTGATTAAAACTTGAGCCGTAAATTTCTTGGCATGATCTGGTCCGGATTCGGCAATAATTTGATAAATGGGCTTGGTTTTATATGTGGCTAACGCCCATTGCTGAAAACGATTTTTGCTATCAATAAACGTTTCGAGTGGTCTAGCTGAGTCATCTTGCAAATCTGCTATAGAGAGTAAAGAGCGATCGACTAGCAGTCTTGCCAAGGGCTGAAATATATCTAGAATATAACGGCGAACTGGTTCGATCCCTGCATCTAAAAAATATGCTCCTAAGGTAGCCTCGAAAGTATCATTAAGTAAAGAAGGATTATTTCTGCCGCCATCTCGATCTGTTCCTTTCCCCAGACGCATTAGTTTTCCTAAATTAAATTCTGCTCCTAATTGGCCAAGCTGTTTTTCGTCTACTAATCGCGATCGCAAATGAGTTAGTTGAGCTTCATCGATCATAGGATACATAGTATAAAGCATCTCGGCAATTACAAAGCCTAAAACTGCATCGCCTAAAAATTCTAGACGTTCATTATCCTGTCCCACTTCAGGATGTTCATTGACATAAGAACTATGAGTTAAGGCTAAATCCAACAGAGTAAGATTTTTGAATGACGGTAATTTTGGCATCATTGGTTACCTAACAAAGAACTTAATTAAAGCAAACTAAAAAAGGCTATATATTAAGTTTTATAACATAACCCATAAATTAATCATTGGTAATAGAAGTAAGTATTACCCCTGAGCTAAACATTTTTAGTTTTGAGCATATCGTTAATTAATGACTGGGATCAACCAATTTGAACGAGAACGGCATCAGTTAATCAAGCAGCTTTTGCTACAGGTTCAAACTATCACCAATGCTGAACAAAAACTGTCTGTTATCAATCAGATTGCGGCGATTATTTTGCGATCGCGCCCTTTGTGTCGTCGATTTAATGGTACTCCTGTGAGAGTTTATCAGCCAAAAAGCCGATTGCCGAAGTTAGTCGAGTCAAGCTAGTTCAGTTGGGTACAGATCCCGAATATACAGTTGCCTTGATTTTAAACATTCAGCCTCAAAGTAAAGCAGAATTTGATGTTTCGATCGCAGTTTGCAACCATCAGTTCAATAATTATTTGCCAGAAGGGCTTGAGCTGGTGATTGTTGACCAGACAAATCGTCCAGTAATGATTGCTCAAGCTAACCAGACAGAGACAATTGAGTTTTGCTTTGGGGGCAAACTAGGAGAAAATTTTAGTGTGGAAATTTCTTTGGATGAACAGTTTAAAGTAGAAAACTTTATGATTTAAACGATAGTCAAGCGTCTCCATTTAATCGAGCAATTAGAGAGGCTAGAAAAATTGACGTGAATTCTCTTTATCCAGAGGCAGAGTCAGATATTAATCGCTGGAGTGAAACAATTTTGGATATTGCTTAAGGACGAGCTGATAACGGAGACTTGGCTGGCGCGATCGCTGCTGCTAAGTTAATTCCTTAAAATTATTCCTCTACTCAATTAATTGCTAAAGAAGCAACAAAAGCAGTGAAAGATTGGCAGCAAACAGGGCAAGAACAGAATTTTTACCAAGATTATTTAGTTAAAGCCAAAACATTAATCGATCCCGAGCGGGCTTCATCTTACAATCAGGCAATAGGGACTTTACAGCAAATAGCTCCAGGAGCAAAAGAATATTCACAAGCTCAAAGTTTAATCAGTCGCTGGAATGAGCAGATATATCTTATTGCCAAAAATCGTGCAGCGAGTAATTTCAAACAAGCAGTTGAAGCAGCCATGTTAATTTCACCAACTTCCATATGTCATCAGCTAGCAAAAGACGAGATCGAGATAAAAATTAAATCAATATATGCACAATATATAGAGTAGGCATTTAGATGTAATTAAATGAAAGTAGGAGTAAATTAAACTATCTTTAATTTATTACACTCCCCAAAAAGATGCTCGAACTACACACTCACACTACTTATTCTGATGGGATTTTAACCCCACAACAGTTGGTTGCAAGAGCTGCCAAGGCAGGAGTCAAAGCTTTAGCAATTACCGATCACGATACTCTTTATGGCTGGGATGAAGCGATCGCAGCAGCTAAACTTTATAATTTAGAAATCGTACCAGGAGTTGAATTAAGCACTGTTCATCACGGGCGATCGCTTCACATTTTAGGCTACTATCCCCGAAGAGAGCTTTTAGCAGATCCTTTAGCTAAGCGTTTGGCAGGCAGAAAGCGCAGAGCAAAGCAAATGCTAGAAAACTTGGCCCAGATGGGTTATCCGCTAAAATTAGAGCAATTAGATGCCAATATGGCGTTAGGTCGTCCTCATCTAGCTAGCGCCATGGTAAGAGCGGGCTATGTAAATTCTAGTCAAGATGCTTTTGAGCGTTTTTTAGCAGAAGATCGACCAGCCTATGTGCATTATGAAAAGTTTTCGATCCAAGAAGGAATAGGTTTAATTAGTGACTGTGGTGGTGTTCCAGTTTGGGCGCATCCTTACCTGTTTCGCGGTGGCAAAGTTGAGGAAATTTTACCAGAATTAGTCGCAGCAGGATTAATGGGTATTGAAGTATATCATCCTCATCATGGCAATAATAAGGTAAATCGTCTCAGAGAACTCTGTCAAAAATACAATCTATTAATGACGGGGGGAACAGATTATCATGGCTATGATCTAGAGCATCCCGAAAATGAACGCTGGCAGCTAAATCAGTTAAATTTGCCGCTTAGTTTACTCGAACCTTTGAAGCAAGCGGTAGGTAAATAGAGTTAGAAGTCACATTGTGCTAAAGCATACACCTTCGGATATCCTGCGGGAAGAAAAGTCAGGAGAGTTTTAGCTATTGTGATGATAGAGTAGTTGAGCAATCGGATTTAGTATTATTCTCAATCATCGCTAATACACCAAGCTAGAAATGACACTACCACCAAACCTAAACCCCACAACCCATAAGAGCTAAGGCGGGTAATCAGATCTACGGGAATAAGCACCAGAGTTTCAGTTAAGAACCAATTGCCAATTAATAGTAAGGCTAAAATAGCAGCAAGTAACATATAGCAATCTTATTTCATTTATGAACAATTAAATTTTGGTCTATAGACGGCGGTAATTGTGGCTGAGAGCATTAAACTCAAAGCTGGAGCGATCGCCACTACCCAGCCTCCAGTCAGAAAAAGCAACCAACAACAGCCTAACAGCAACATGAGTGAAGCAGCAATTCTTAGGGTAATCTGGCTTAAAGAGTGTTTGCCAATTATTACTATGGCACTACCAACCAGCGACCAGGCAGTAATCCATAGCAGTTCAATGCGATCGCGCAGCCACCAAAGTAGTTTTTGCTCACCCAAAACCGCATCAACAATCTGACTAGTCATTTGAGCATGAACAAAACTACCCCAGGAAGACGTTTTGCCTGTTGTCCTCGACTGTATCGAGTAAGATGCAGGTCGTGATTATATCCCACAACGCCAATTAAAATAATTTTATCTTGAACCATTGTTGGTAAAGACGTTTCTGGCATAGTTAATATTTCCCTTAAGGAAATAGTTTGGGGCAAAGCTCGATGATAATTGAGTAAAATTTGATAGCCCTGAGCTTCTGGCAAATAATAGCCACCACTAGTTGCTCCAAGTTTAGGAAATATGGTGTTGCCAATTTGTAGCACACCCTGAGAATTAAAATTTGCCGAGATATTATCGAGATATTTAAGAGCCAAACGCAAACTAAGCGAAAAATCACTCTGACAGACGCTATCGGGAGACATTCCTAAAATTTGGCGACGAACTGTTCCATCGCCATCGATCGCCGAGTTACTAAAGCCTACCTGCTGCGGAGGTAGTTGAAACGGTGGAGCAAGACTAACCAATTTTGGTTGGTCAATTTTGATACGGCAAATAGCCAAGAAATTATCACTGTGGGCTATAGTATCGGCTAGTTGAGAGTCAAAAGGAAAATCATGAATCACATCTGAGGCGATCGCCTTGGCTTGTCCAGACTGGAGTTTACCGATTAATTGGTTTAAAGCAGCATCGGCTAAAGAGCCACGCATATTAAAAAGCATACCCTGTTCTTTTTGGTAGGTTCGGTCTTCGTCAATGGTGATGACTAAAACCCGTTCATTAATCGGACGATTCCATCGCCAACCCATCATACGCTCGTAGTTGTTTAATTCTCCTACCTGTAACCAGCCCCAAGATTGCATTAACCAAACGATAACCGTGGCGATCGCACTAATCAGTAATAGGGTGCTTAGGAATAATCGCTGAGTGAAAATTTTAATTGAATCAGGAAATAATAAACCTTTACCCCGTAAATCTGACCAGTAAGGCGGAATTACTGCGGGATTTTGGTGAATTGTCGCTAACCAGCTAGCGCAGGGAAACTGTTTTTCCCAACCCTGTAGTTGTTCTCTTGCCTTTCTCATGGCAATGTATAGTCAATTGCCGCCAGCATAAGCCTGGAGAAAGTATTTAACAAACTGTTGCGCCATCACATCGGGTATGGGCATCCGCATGACAATCGACTGGGGTAAAGACAACTGACCCAATTCTTCAGCTAATCCTAATCCATCACAAGAATTGAAAATCGCCAGCTGTAGTCCTGAAGCTATCGCCTGTTTAAATCCGTTTCTCAGCTGCTCGATGGTTAGACGATCTTCGGCATTAAGATATAAAATTCCTTGTCTTGCCAGAGTTTTACTAGGTCCAGCAAAAAAGATAATATCCCAGGATTCTTGCCACAAACAGTCATCTAGTTCTTGAGGCGTAGGTTCGATTAAAAACTTAACTTCTCCATCTTGTAAAGCATCGAGCGAAAAACGATCGGCTGCTAAATTGATTCCTCGACCATTTCCCAGGATTGCTAGAATTCTGACCTTGTTGTGTTTGTGTCGATGTATAGGAACAATAGGCACACGGGCAAAATTAAGATTGAATGACGGCAATTTCTAAATTCGGATAGTTTTCGACTAAATCCCAACAGCACCAGGGTAGCTGATAGATTTCAGGGCGATCGCTACAAATTAAAATTCTGATTACTTCTTTTCGATTTAGCTCTTCGCGCAGATGTTTATCAATCAGATTAAAACCAGGGCAATTTCGCATAAGAAAATCTTGCTCTGGTTTAACATAGTTAACCAGCTCAAAAAAACTGTTTTGTCAATCAACTAACTGTAATTAATTCTTCGCTCATTTCAAAATTAGCCGTGACGTTTTGTACATCGTCGAGAGATTCTAAAGTGTCGATCAGTTTGATTAGCGATCGCCCTTGCTCTGAGTCGGTTACTTCCAGGTTATTTGTGGATATCCATTTTAGTTCAACGTCTTGGATTGAGAAATTGTACTTATGCAAAGTCTGATTCAAGCGATCTAGGTTAGCAACTTCGGTAAATATTTCGGCAATTCCTTCCTGCTTATATATCTCATACGTATCTGCTTCTCCTTCGATAGAAGCTTCAAGCAATTTTTCCTCGTCGCTACTTCCTATGGTTACTACTCCCTTTTGCTCAAACATCCAGCTGACACAGCCTGTTGCTCCTAAGTTTCCGCCGTTTTTGGTAAATGCTAAACGCAGATCGGCAGCAGTACGATTACGGTTATCAGTTAAGGCTTCGATTAAGACTGCTACTCCTCCTGCACCATAGCCTTCGTAGCGAATTGCTTCTAGTTGAGCATCATCATCTTGATAAGTTCCTGCACCCTTAGCCAGCGATCGCTCAATACTATCGTTAGCCACCCCTGCTGCTTTCGCTTTATCTATTGCGGTACGGAGTTGAAAATTACCATCAGGATCGGCGATGCCATTACGGGCTGCAACAATAATCGCCCTAGATAGTTGAGTGAAGGTTTTACCTTTTTTGGCATCAACTCTCGCTTTTTGCCTTTTGATATTAGCCCACTTACTATGTCCTGCCACGGTTTTTGTCCACCTCTATTTTTCTCAATGATTTCTGCTTTATTTGACAAATGGTTTAATCCTTGGCTTTTTTCTTTTGAGCATCGGGACAAGGAGGACTGGCTAAAGAACCATTTAACCATCCTGTAGCTTGATTGAGATGTTGGAGAGCTTCTTGAGGTCGGTCTTTGAGTAAAAAAACTAATGCCGAAGTTAGCTGTTGTTTTGCCTGGGCTTGACGATTTCCCTTGAGGCGATGCCAGTTCTGATGGGCGATTACGCTTCGTTCGGCTAAGGCCTGAGCTAATTCTAGATCGGTAAACTCAGCAGATACTTTGTTGGTTGATAGGGGCGTTATGTCAAACATAGGTTAATATCGTGTCGATCTAAACTACTTTATGTTTAATTCTAACGATGTCATCTCCCAAATCTGGCGATCTGAAAGAAAACGAATTAGAACAAATTTTAGTTGAGGTAGAGCAAGCCTTGGTACAACTACAGGAAAGACATACCCAGGTGAAACAGGATCTCGAAAAGCGATCGCAGCTGCTAGAGCGTCAGCAAGAATTAAAACAGCAACAAAAAGATCGCACTCTTGTCAAACCTTTAAAAACCGAACTGCGTAGCCTCCAGAAGGAGTTAGATAGTTTAGAGCTTAATTTAGAAAGTGTTCTGCTACCTGATGTTTTTTGGCAGGTAATACGCTTTGTTTTTTTAGGAATTGCGCTCGGCTGGTTTCTCCGTATCTGGGCAACTTAAGATCGATTATCAAACTTTGCCAAAACGGCGATCGCGCTGTTGAAAAGACTCCAAAGCTAACTCGAATTGCTGCTGATTAAAATCAGGCCAAAGGGTATCCGTCACATAAATTTCTGTATAGGCTAGCTGCCACAACATAAAGTTACTCAGGCGCATTTCCCCGCTGGTACGAATTAGTAAATCGGGGTCAGAACTAGCAGAGGTATAAAGATGTTGCGCTATTGTGTCTTCGTTAATTGCTTCGGTGGTTAATTCTCCGCACTGTACTTTTTTCGCGATCGCACGGCAGGCATTGATCATTTCGTTACGACTACCATAGTTAATTGCCACATTAAAAAAAACGCCTCTATTATTCTTAGTGCGTTCTGTGGAACGACGCATTTCCTGCTGCAATGACTGGGGTAAAGGAGTCAAATCACCAATAAAATTAATATTAACTTCTTCCTCCTCCATCTCTTTTAATTCTTTTTGTAAGAGCCTTTCAAACAAGGTCATTAAAAAGTTAACTTCTTTTATAGGGCGACCCCAATTTTCAGTAGAAAAGGCATAAGCAGTTAAAGTTTCAATTCCCAAGTTTTTGCAATAACGCAGCATTTCTTTCAGGGTTTTTGCGCCTCTTCTATGTCCTTCAATCCGAGGTAACCCTCTTTTTTCTGCCCAGCGACCATTGCCATCCATAATTACAGCAACGTGGTGAGGCAATTTTGCCAAATTGATTTTGTTAGTTAAATTAGTTAATAGTTGGGCTGTCATAGAAATTATTTGAGTTTAAGGATGGTGAAACAACGACAGTTGGATTATTATTACTTAGAAAATACCGATTTTAGGCTGATTATATTCAACATTATTGTTCCCAAACAAATCTGGTGATGCACAGCAAGAGTGTAAATATTCTAAAGTTCGGTCTAAAACAAACTTCTCCCGCTAAATCCATTGTTGGCTGATACATCAAACTTGCTTCCGAAAAGTATAGTTTATTTGTATTGCATTTAGTTTAAATAAATTCTCGTAGTTTGTCTGTCGGGGAAATCGGACAAACGTTGCTCGTCATTAATGAGCCAAAGAAAAATATGAGTATCCAGAAGCAACTTCATTCAGGATTATTAAATAGGTCGAAAATTTCATTAGGTAAGGGATCGTTAAAATCATCGGGAACGGTAAATTCTTTTTTAGCTAAACTAATTGGTAGTTTATTTTGCTGACGAAAGGATGCGACAACTGTATCTATATCTTCATTGGTTAAAGGATATTTGGTATTTGCCGACGATGGTTGATGTTCGAGTGACTCTACAAATTGACGAACTGAATCTAATTCTTCGGGAGATAAATTATTTAGTTTGCGGTTTAATTTTTCTTTAATGCTAGTCATGACTTTAAATTACTCTAGTGTTCTATACTAACGTGATCGCTCTTTAGTTACGTTTTGCGATCGCGCTACGAGAATAACTTGTCAGATTTTATCAAGATTTTTACTAAATATACTTTCAAAATATTTAAAAGGGCGCGGTTGAAATGCAGGTTTAATTTACAACGTTTCTGGTCATTTAAGACGATCGCATGACCAAACACACAAAACAGATAAACTTAACAACGTCATGCTTGAATATAAAAGGCATAAATATTAACTACTTACAATGTGTCGATTATTAGGCTACCTGGGTTCTTCCATTCAACTAGACCGTATACTAATCCAACCACAACACTCTTTAATTATTCAAAGTTATAAGCCTCAGGAAATGACCGCAGGATTGTTAAATGCTGATGGCTTTGGAATTGCTTGGTACGGTTTAGAGCCAGAAAATCTCCCCTACTTTTACAAAAATATTTTACCGATCTGGAATGATGCCAATTTACCCCAGCTAGCACGATATATTAAATCCCCGTGTTTTTTAGGATATGTGCGCAGTGCAACTTCCAGTCTTTCGGTAGATATGATCAACTGTCAACCATTTTCACATCAGAATTTAGTATTTATTCACAATGGTTTTATTGATGACTTTCGCCAAACTCTTTATCGGCCAATTCGCAATGAGTTAAATGATTTTGCTTATCAACGTATCGAGGGTACTACCGACTCAGAGCATATTTTTGCCTTGATTGTTGATGAACTGGAAACTAACAACGGTATTAGTCTACAGCAAGCTCTAAGCAATACTATTACCCGTTTAACACACCTAGCGCAATCGGACAAAACCAATTTTTCTGCCAATATTGTTTTGAGCAATGGTCGGGAATTAGCTGCCTGTCGCTATTCTAACCGTGCAACCAGCCCTACTTTATACTATATAAAAGATAATTCTCTTGATTCTGATGCAGTAATTATCGCCTCAGAACCGATGTTTGAGGGTAACTGGATTGCTTGTCCAGAAAAAAGTCTTATTGGTGTAGGAGAAAACCTTGAAGTTAGCCTCAATTCAATTTCGTAGACAATCTATTGCAGCTGCATTAGCACAAACCCGTCAACTTTCCCTGGATTTATTTGCCCAAATAAATGAATTAGATGAATCGCTATTTTTTCAGCAGGCACAGCCAGAGTTTAGTCCGATTGGCTGGCATTTCGGTCATATTGCCTTTACTGAAGCTTACTGGATTTTAGAATGTCTGGCTGGTTTACCTCCTAGCTTTTCTAAGTATCAGCGTTTATTTGCTGCTGATGGATTACCAAAGCATGAGCGTCAAAACCTACCTAGTCCAGCAATTATTAAAGATTATCTACACACTGTTAGGGCTAAAACTTTAGACTATTTAGCAACTGCACCCCTTGGACAACAGGAGCGTCTTTGGCGATGGTTAGTTCAACATGAAAGCCAACACGGAGAAACTATTTCTTTCATCTTGCAACTGCATCAACAGCGCAAGTACAGCCTATTCTTAATTGATTTTGGTAAATCTAAATCACAAATAACCTCTGATTCGATCGCGCTTTCACTTAACAATTATGATGAAATGGTCAGAGTTGAGGCAGGAGAATTGATTATGGGTAGCAATGCGATCGCCGCATTAGACAATGAACGTCCTGCTCATAAGTTATATTTAGATACTTATTGGATCGATCGCTATCCTGTCACCTGTGGTCAATACTCTCAGTTTATCGCTGCTGACGGTTATCAAAAGCCTCAATACTGGTCAAAATCAGGTTGGCAATGGTTGCAACAAAATCCCGTTTCCCAGCCTTTGTACTGGTCTAATTCTTCAGACTGGCTAGATCATCCTGTATGTGGCGTTAGTTACTACGAAGCCGAAGCTTATGCTAATTTTGCCCATAAAAGACTACCTACAGAAGCCGAATGGTCAAAAGCTGCTTTGGGATCATCTTTGACTTGCAACCACAGTCGTTTAATTGGACATACTACTCCTGTAACCACTTATCCAAACCGCAGCAAATATGGTTGTCAAGATATGCTGGGTAACGTTTGGGAATGGACCGCTTCTTGGTTTGCTGGTTATCCAGGATTTGCGCATTATCCCTATCAAGGCTATTCAGAAATTTATTTTGATGGGCAACATCGAGTATTAAGGGGAGGTAGTTGGGCAACCAGTAGCGCATCTTTGAGAACTAGTTTCCGCAATTGGTATCATCCCGAAGTTAGACAGATATTTGCTGGCTTTCGTTGTGTAAAAGATCGATAGTGCGAAATTGACGTGACTTTAAGCCGACTACTCAAAAGATTCTGTTCACGTAGCTTTGATCGATAATTAGTTGGTATAAATATACTAAAATTATGCCAATTATTGATTACTAATATTTGTATTTGCTCCTTCACTCTGAGCCGTATTAATTACGGGTAGATGAGTCAGAGGTACGGTGAAAGTAACTGTCGAACCCAAACCTTCTCCCATACTATAAAAAGAAATGCTTCCTCCCATCGCCTCGACTAGCTTTTGAGAAATAGCCAAGCCCAAACCAGTGCCAGCATAGGATTTAGTGCGTGAGCCATCAACTTGATAAAAGTTTTCAAACAGTTTATTTTGTTTTTCCAGAGAAACTCCTATTCCTGTATCGGCAACGCTGATTTTAACCATTCCTGGAAATTCTACACCTTGACATTTTATTTTCTTATTATTCACTTCGGCACTAATTATAATGCCTCCTTCTTGGGTAAATTTGATGCCATTGCCAACCAGGTTTAACATTACCTGAAGCAGGCGTTGATAATTGCCATAGAGCGTTACAGGAGTAAGAGTTGCCGGATATTTGAGCTGAAAATTAAGGCCTTTTTGTTCTGCTTGAGTATGAATTAAATTATCTACATTATGAAATAGTTCATCTAGTTCGATTTCGGTTAACTCTAATTCCATTTTGCCAGCTTCAATCTTGGCAATATCTAAAATGTCATTGATCAAATTAAGCAAATGAATGGAAGATTTATAGGCTTCTTCAATAAATTCTCGTTGTTCTTCGGCATTATCCGCCATGCCTTCGAGCAACAGCTTGAGAAAGCCAATAATACCGTTTAGGGGAGTACGCAATTCATGAGAGGTATTAGCCAGAAAATCACTTTTAAGGCGGTTTGCTTCTTCAGCTTGAATACTTGCCTGCTCGACTTCACGATAGAGCTTGGCTAAGGATACGGCTGCCTCTACCTGTTCGGCAATTTCCCGCAGCATTTCCATTTCTGCCGTTGTCCAATGGCGATAGCGATCGCACTGTTGTAAACAAATTAAAATATTATTTTCACTCTGGCAATTGGTCGACATAACCAAAATAGACTTGCGTTGGAGAACATCTTGTTCAATAAAGTCTACCGCCAAGGGATAACTTGATTCCAACGCCTGTTGTAAATGAAGCTCATTGTGCCAGTCAACCTGATATTTAGTAGTCGAATCATATTTGGCATGATAATATTCTGCTTCTACCGATAGTCTAGTAATATTGTCATAATTTGCCAAAAAAATTAGACAGCGACTAGCAGCAAAAGTTAAACCAACATTATCAACTGTTTGTTGATAAATGGTTGCTAAATCAAGACTACGGCGGATCTGGTGAACGACCTCACTCAATAATTTTTGATAGCTATAAATTGCTGCTGGTGCTTCATTCTCAGCAAAAGAAAACATTTCTGCTTCTTCTAACAAATGTCCGATAACTAAAACAGCCTGAGGTTCTCCTTTTAGGGGTAGTATGGGGCTAATAACTAGCTCAAAAGAATAGGAGGTTGCGCCAGATTGAAACAGACAGTAGCATTGTTCTGGTAAGCGACGTTTAATGGCACGGCGAATTTTTTCTAAATAAGCTAAAGAATCAACGGGGGCAAAAACTTGGCTACTTAAATGAGTATTATAGCGATCGCTATCTAATCCGTGTTCCTCAGCTTTTGCCCACCAAAAAGAAAGATAATTGCCAGCAATATCCTGAGTAAAAACTAATTCTGCTCCCAAATGCTGCCATTCAATCTCGCTGACCGACATAGTGGTATTACTATTGAGTTTTGAATCAAATCTAGGGAGCATTGTCAAGTAGATTACATTTCACTGGAATGCCAAACAAATTGGACGTCACACCTGAAACTATAACCTATAGATATCTGAGGTAGGGATTAGTCAGTAGATAGTGTTCAGTACTCAATTCTCAATTCTTTGCTTCATCCTGCCTCTTAGTCGTTCCATTCTCCTTGGGGTGGTACAGGAGGATTACGCTGAAAAGTTCGAGTCAGGTCAGTCTCGCCATTTCTCTCGCCTCTAAGCCACTGTTTAATCGCTGCTTCAATCACTCGACTGGGATCATTAGTCAGATGCTTAATCTGCTCCAGTACTTCTAAGTCTAAATCGATCGATACCTGAATTTTGTCTGGCATTCTAGTTTCGCCCTCGGATTTATTCTCGTTAGGGAGCTCATCATTCATAAACGTTTTTCCTGATTCATTTTTTTATTTTACCTATTAGACCAGAACCCTCGCTTAAAACGCGATCGACTTAAGAAAAATCTGCAATCTTATTGGAAATAGGTAAAAATGAACATTACAATTAGTTTAAACGAATAGAGGTATGACCCCACATCGCCACGAAGAATTTGTCCGCAGATAAAGACTTGCACGCTTATCTTATAGCGAAGCGCAACGAGTTGCGCTTCTGTGATCCGTTGAAGAGACTGTTGCAAGAAGTTATGCCGTAGGCTTATCCTGATCGAGAAACCGCATCAAGATGCGTATCTACTAGGCACAAGGGAAAGCACTCCAAATAATAACTTTTAAAAACTTTTAATTATTATAAATTTTTATGACTGACGTTCCCGTCTCTCGCATCCGTAACTTCTCAATCATTGCTCATATCGATCATGGTAAATCTACCCTGGCAGATCGAATGCTGCAATCTACTGGCACCGTTGCCCAGAGGCAGATGAAAGAACAATTCCTCGACAACATGGATTTGGAGCGAGAACGAGGAATTACCATCAAGCTACAGGCAGCTAGAATGAACTACACTGCCAAAGATGGGCAAAAATATGTTTTAAATCTAATTGATACTCCTGGTCACGTAGATTTTTCTTATGAAGTATCGCGCTCTCTAGCTGCTTGCGAAGGCGCATTATTAGTAGTAGATGCTTCTCAAGGAGTTGAAGCACAAACTTTAGCTAATGTTTATTTAGCATTAGAAAACGATCTAGAAATTATTCCCGTACTCAACAAAATTGATTTACCAGGAGCTGAGCCCGAGCGCGTTGCTCAAGAAATTGAGGATGTAGTAGGTTTAGACTGTACTGATATTATTCAGGCTTCAGCTAAGATTGGTTTGGGAGTTGACGATATTTTAGAAGCGATCGTGCAGCTAGTACCACCGCCCCAAAACACTATAGACGAACCTCTACGTGCGCTGATTTTTGATAGCTATTACGATGCCTATCGTGGAGTAGTTGTTTATTTTCGGGTTATGGATGGCACGGTTAAAAAAGGCGATAACGTACGTCTGATGGCATCGGGGAAAGAATACGTTATTGATGAACTTGGAGTTCTTTCCCCAACTCAGGTGGAAGTTGATGAACTTCATGCAGGGGAAGTAGGTTATTTTGCTGCTGCGATTAAAGCTGTAGAAGATGCCCGTGTCGGCGACACTATTACTTTAGTAGATACTCCTGCACTAAAGCCTTTGCCTGGATACACCGAAGCTAAGCCGATGGTTTTTTGTGGTTTGTTTCCCATAGACTCGGATCAATATTCTGACCTCAGAGAAGCCTTAGAAAAACTGAAGCTTAACGATGCTGCTCTTTCCTATGAACCCGAAACCTCAAGCGCCATGGGTTTTGGCTTTCGTTGTGGATTTTTAGGGCTGCTGCACATGGAAATTGTCCAAGAAAGACTAGAACGAGAATATAACCTCGAACTTATTACTACCGCACCTTCGGTCATCTATCGTGTTACCACCATAGAAGGGGAAGTAATGGAAATCGATAACCCTAGTCTTTTACCCGATCCTCAACAGCGCGAGAAGATTGAAGAGCCTTATATTAAGGTAGAAATTATTACCCCCGAAAACTACGTCGGTACCTTAATGGACTTGTGCCAGACTAGACGGGGAGTTTTTAAGGACATGAAGTATTTTACGCAAAACCGTACTTGTTTGATTTACGAACTTCCTCTAGCCGAAGTAGTTACCGACTTTTTTGACCAGATGAAGTCCCGTACTAAAGGTTATGCCAGTATGGAATACCAAATGTTAGGCTATCGTGCGGATCATTTAGTCAAGTTAGACATTCTCGTAAACAAAGATCCCGTAGACGCGCTTTCAACTATTGTGCATCGAGACAAGGCTTATTATGTTGGTCGAGCATTAACTGAAAAGCTCAAAGAATTAATTCCCCGCCATCAGTTTAAAGTGCCAATTCAAGCTGCTATTGGGGCAAAAGTTATCGCTAGTGAACACATTCCTGCCTTACGTAAAGATGTTTTGGCTAAATGTTACGGTGGTGACATTTCTCGTAAGAAAAAACTACTGCAAAAACAAGCCAAGGGGAAAAAACGGATGAAAGCCATTGGTACAGTAGATGTTCCTCAAGAAGCATTTATGGCAGTGTTGAAATTGGGCAAAGAGTAATTGCTGGTCGGCGATCGCAATTTCGATTAACACTATGGGAAATCTAAAGAGTATGGCGATCGCTTTAACTAAATATTTTATATTTGAGAAGTATCCAGTCATAAGCTTGCGATATGAATACCTACACTCTTAATTTGAAACCTTTAGCTAATCGCATTACTGTTGAACACTTTGAACAGTTATGTCAGCTTAATCCTGACTTAAAACTAGAAACAAATGATCGAGGAGAGTTACTCATTATGCCTCCCACTGGCTATGAGACAGGAATGAACAACGCTGGATTGATCGCCCAATTTTGGAATTGGAATCGAAAATATAAGCTAGGTGTGGTGTGTGATTCTTCTACAGGTTTTATTTTAGCCAATGGTGCAATTCGATCGCCTGACGTAAGCTGGATAGCTAAGGAAAGAGTTAATCGTTTGACGAGAGAAGAGAAAACGAAGTTTTTATCTCTAGCGCCAGACTTTGTTTTAGAGTTGATGTCACCAAGTGATCGCCTGGAAACGATTCAGGCTAAGATGAAAGAGTATCAAGATAACGGTGTTAAATTAGGCTGGTTAATCAATTCTCAACAGCAACAAGTAGAAATATATCGCTTGGGACAATCTACCGAAATATTAAACAAACCTCTTACTATGTCAGGAGAAAATATATTAATTGAATTAGTAATTGAGTTAGATTTTATTTGGGAATAGTTAGTATTGCTAGTAATTTAAAAAAAGCGCTCGCCTTTGCCATTTCAATTTGAGCAAGAGCGATCGCGTTCTAGGAATTACTTTAAATTATGAAACTTAACGCTGATTTTATCATCTAATATATTATTGTTATGGAAGGTGAAAAAGAAGATATAGATCGAATCGGTGAGCAAATTTTACTTAATGGGTGACGTTACTTATCATCACATCAGATGAATTCATTTGAATTGACTGATGATTGTTTGTTAGAGCTACCGTAATGTTTTCTTGAATGTTTGTTGTACAAGTATTACTCATTACCTAGTACTGAAGTATTTGCCGAGAATCTCAGAGAAAAATTCCATTAATAAATTCGACATTTTTGTACTGTTTTACTCCTGATATCAACATTTTTATTCTCCTTGAATAATTTTAAGATTTTTTCTAGCTACTTCGTCGCCAAGATTAGCAGCTTTTTGAAAGTCTCTAATTGCCCCTTGCCTATCTCCTAAATGATTATGAAGAATATCACCTCGATTGTTATAAGCATCGGCATAATCTGAATTGAGAAGGATAGCTTGTGTATAATCTTCAATAGCTGCTCGATAATCTTTTAAGTCCAAGCGAATATTGCCTCTATTGAAATAGGATTCAGCAATATTATCGTTACGGAAGCGAGAACGAGTTAGCTTGAAGTTTTGATTTTTTTGCCCTAGACGAGCTATTTTCAAAGTAACTTGAGTATTAACTTCGCCACGAATTAGACTAGTTACATAATCTAAATCTTTGTTAGCAGTAGATTTACCATTTACTTTCAAGATTCTGTCGTCTACTTTAATACCTTTCTTATAAGCTGAGGAATCTTTGAAAACTTCGGTAACCATAGGAAATTTATTTTTATCTTTTGTTAGTGAAATTCCTGCCCCGACGATATATTCTTCTATTTCTCTTTCAGCCAAATCTCGCTGCTGCGGCAATTGTTGTTTTTCAGCTTCAGCTTGCTTTTCTTCTGCTTTGGTTTGTAAATAAGATGTCGTAAGTCCATAAATTGCGATTTTTGAAAATGCAACTAAAATTGCAGCACTAGCAATTAACAATTTATTTTTATGTTTGACGATTATTGAAGGTGCTGTTTGAGCTACTTGTGATAGCTGCGTAGAATTCTGTTTGAATACTTGTGACTTAGATTGATAATTTTGATGTGTTGTTTGAGATGAAGAAGAAGGTGGTTTTTTCGGAAAGTACTTTTGTGTAATGTCACCTAATGCTCGATCATCTTTCTGATATTTTATAGTTTCACTCTTTTTCGAGGGAATTCTAGCTTTTCCAATCCCACCAGGAAAAATATCAACCCCTAGATTAGCAACGCGATCGCACCAACAACATTTACCATAATGCTTACTATAATGATGACTATCCACTTGGTTACAAACAGTTAGTTCATTAACTGCAACCTCTAAAGTGTTGTGCCAATCTAAAGCAGTAGGGCGTAGATGAGGTTTTGTATGTCCTTCGTTAAAACATTTGAGAAATAGCTTTTTAAGTTCTGGATGAACGACATCGAGGGGGATGGTAGTTTTGCTAGCGCGGATCGGACTATTATAAGCAGCATACCAATAGCCTTGTTTAATTAATTCAGTTTGTTCGGGAGATTCCCCTACACCAGTCCAGTTTCCAAAAAAAGGATGATAGCCAAATAGTAGATAATGAATTAATACTCCCAAGCGAAAGCGATCGTGTATTTCGGTTTGATTGCTAGTGTCAAAGTCTTTGCTTAAGAGTTCGGGAGGAGTAAAGCCTTCGGAATCTACGGTACAGCGATATACTTTACTAGATTGGGGATTTCGTACCTGAAAGGAATCAGTATCAATTACCGCAGTCATAGGGCGATCGTTTACAAGAATGTTCTCTAGCTTGATATCTCCCAAGACATATACCTTTGGCATGAATCTCTTGAATAATCCACGCGGTATTTAATACCGTGACGTGGAGATAATACCAGTTAAAGCCTGGGGCGACTTTTTTACGCAGTCGGGGATTGTAGACACTAGAAAGCTGTTTACTATCTGCGATCGCTGGCATCAAAAAGCCGAGATATTTACTATTACTATCTTTAAGTAAATCCGATACCCAAGCAATAGAAACATGATTGTGACTCAACATCGGATCGGCTGGTGGGTTAGCCAGCATCACCTTCAGCTTGGCAATTCTAGCTGGGATGGGCTCATGATAAATTTTTGCTAGATAGCCTTTAAGATTAGTTTCCCAAACTTGTCCTTCGCCACTATCGGCAATCTGCTTGGTTAAAGATACAGGCTGATTATTACTGTGGCGGGTTAGAAGAACTATCATATAAACACAAAAACAAGGTTTTATCGTCGTCGGTGCGGGCGTTTAGCCTGTCTGAATTTAGGAAACTCAACAAGTATTCGTCTGACTCTTCCAAGTTGTTGGTTTCCCGTAGATATTGTTCTAGTGGTTGAAAGAAAGGAGTAAAAGGTGTCCAGTCACTCATGCGAATTGCTAATCTTTCTAGCCCATCAGTGGAAGCACAGACAAATTCTGGCTGTCCAGGCTGTACCGCTACTTTCATATCTTTTAAAGCATTACTCGAAGTAACAAAAGTAGTTTCGTTGATGTATTCCCCTTTATCGGGAGGAAAAAGTAGTTGTGGATCTTGTTCGGGATAACGGACAGTAATAAAGCCATCGCCAATCTGCATTGCAGCTATTCCTTCAAAAGTTGCCACAACAATTAGCAAAGTACAGGCTAAATCGTCAATAGAATAATTATTGCTTTCCGCTTGGGTTGATAAAGCAGGTACTACTTGCTTAACAATTTTGCTAAAAAACTGATTAGCCTTTAATTCAGTAGGAGATTGAGCAATAGTAACAGCGGCATTGCTATTTTTCTCACTCTTGCCTAATAAATTCCAAGGCTTCCAGGCTGAGTTTGTTCTTTCCGTTTCCTTAACGCTATGAGAACCGTACAATTCGGTAATAGTAGCGATATCTTGAGCTGTGAACGTCTTTAAAACCGTATCCACAGCTAACTTTGCACCAATATTGCTATGTTTAGCACTACCAGCCCCATCTGCTACGACACCGATAATTGCATCATTAATAATTTTATAATCGCCATAATCCTGACAGGGCATCTGCTGCTTAGTATGACTCGTTCCAATTGCCGAACGAGCGATCGCTTTCGAGTTCATTAGTTCTCCTTTGTGTTTAAAGTCCCCCAGACTTGGGAGATTTAGGGTGGGTGGAAATGCTTCTGGCTAAGAAGCTTATTCCACACCCACCCGAAGGGGGCGTTTCAAATTTAACTTACTCATTTATGTAGTAATTTGACCCCAACCAACCGCAGGTAAAGCCACCATCGAACCACCTACCTTACTACCTGAAACTCGTTTCATGGAGGTAGATAACCATTGGAATATTGAGGTAAAATCCAAACCGTTAAGCAGTACGGGAGGACGTTCGGGCAAAGCAATTTGTCGTAGTTTGTTCATATCTGCTCCTGCTACACCCACAGCAAAAAACAGCATTCTACGTTGTGCTTCCATTTCTCTGATTCTTTGTGCCGCATTGTGCCAACTGTCTGTAGGTGCGCCATCGGTAATTAAGAACACCCAAGGGCGATAATATTGAACCCCATTATTTTTATAGGTTTCTTTGCGTTGTTCCATTAAATCCAAAGCATATTCGATCGCTTCTCCCATTGGAGTAACACCATCGGCAGTCAGTCTAGGGGATAAAAACTCATCAATAGTTACAAAATCCTGAGTTAAGCGCACAGGGCCAAATGTCACCAGGGCAACTTCTACTCGTAAAGATGCAATTTCATCTTTATACACATCCTTCTGGAAAGCAGCTAAACCAGTATTTAAAGCATTTATTGGTTCTCCTTGCATCGAACCAGATGTATCGCACAACAAAATTACTGGGCAACGTGGTTCGGGATTTTCCACAAATTCTGGTAATCCAATAGGCATCTTAAATTCTTTGTAGTATAAAATTCTTAACTTGATCAAGGCTGAAATGTTTTGCATTTCTCATTACCTATAGTTAAGATGCCCAAATAATTGAGGAAATTCTCAGGTTTTGCAAGTAAAAAATCGTGATTAATCAAGTTTTAAGCACTTTTAATTTGAAAAACCCGTTAGAAAATACTTTTTTGTTTATGTAGAATAATTGGAAAGCTTAGAGTCTAAGACCTAAAACGCTAACACCTTAAAAACTTATAAATCAAATTAATAATATTAAAAAATGACTATTGAAGATGTTTCTGAATCGATTAAGATTCAAAATCGCCCTAAGCGTCAGGTAGGAATGCTAACTATCTTCCGTCTAGGCTTGTTTAATCTGGGATTGGGATTGATGGCGGTGCTGACTCTTGCGGTGCTAAATCGGGTGATGATTAGCGAATTAGGTGTCCCTGCAACTATTACTGGCGGGATTTTAGCTACCTCTTTGTTTGTTTCGCCGGCGCGGGTGTGGTTTGGACAGCTATCAGATAATAAACCTTTATTAAGCAAGCATCGTACCAATTACGTCTTGCTGGGGACAGCAATTTTTGGTTTAGCGGTGTTCTTAGCGGTGCAGGTGGTATGGAAATTAGGGGCGGTAATAGAGGCTAGCGCTGGTTGGGTATGGAATAGTCAAACTATTGGCTGGAGTGCTTTATTGTGTCTAATTATGGCTATTTACGGTTTGGCGGTTAGCTGTAGCTCAACGCCATTTACCGCTTTACTGGTAGATATTACTGAAGAAGAAGAACGTTCTAAATTAATTGCGATCGTTTGGTCGATGTTAATGGTAGGGATTGTTATTGGCGGAGTTAGTGGCAGCATTGTCTTTAAAAATATTGAAGCGCAAGGAATTACCTCAGGCAATATTCCCCTCGAAATATTACAGCCATCGATAAATTCTGTCTTTAGCTTTGTCCCCTTTTTAGTCATAGCTTTAGCTCTTATTGCTACCTGGGGAGTAGAAAAAAGGTATTCCCGTTTTACTAGCAATACCGTAATTGAGCGCGATGATAGCATTAGCCTTAGTCGAGCGCTACGAATTCTAACTACTAGCCGTCAAACAGGCATTTTCTTTACTTTTCTGTCTGTTCTTACCATTGGCTTGTTTATGCAGGAAGCAGTGCTTGAACCCTATGGTGGAGAAGTATTCGGTATGAGTATTGGTGAGACTACTCAACTCAATGCTTTTTGGGGAATTGGTATTTTACTAGGTTACAGTATTACCGGATTTTTTATTATTCCTGCACTCGGTAAAAAATTAACTACCAAAATCGGCTGTATTTTAGTTACATTCTGTTTCCCAATAATTATTTTAGCTGGCTTTACTCAACAACCAAAAATGCTGCAATCAGCAATGGTGTTGTTTGGGATTGCTGCGGGGATAGCTACCGTTGGAGGAATTAGCTTGATGTTAG
This sequence comes from Coleofasciculaceae cyanobacterium, assembly GCA_036703275.1. Taxonomy (NCBI): domain Bacteria; kingdom Bacillati; phylum Cyanobacteriota; class Cyanophyceae; order Coleofasciculales; family Coleofasciculaceae; species Coleofasciculaceae cyanobacterium. The sequence continues at coordinate 109,073 of DATNPK010000104.1, forward strand.
ACTTAACTGCTGCCAAAACAGCAGGTACTTTTATTGGCGCATGGGGATTAGCTCAAGCAATGTCTCGAGGGCTAGCTACTCTCATTGGGGGATTGATTTTAGATATTGGTAAAAGTATTTTTGCTGTTCCCTTATTCTCTTATAGCTTGGTATTTATCATGCAAGCAATCGGGATAATCTTGGCAATCATAATCTTAGAACGGGTTGATGTTAAAGAGTTTAAAGAAACTACAGGCAAAGCACTTTCAACCGTAATGGAAGGAGATTTGGATGGCTAAATAATGTCTTTCTCAAAGTTTTTCTCAAAACAATGATGAACCCTGATACATATTGATAAAAGGTGAAACGTGCAATTCTTCAGGAAATAAATTGGCTAGGAAAAAGTCTAAGGTAGTTGATTTAAGAAATCCTTGAAATACCGCAACTGTACCAAAACGAACTCCTGTAGATCTTTGTTCGGCTAAAATTACTTCAATCTGTGCGCTACTCAGGATTGCAGCTTCTCTGAGATAATAGCCTAAAGCATTTTTCTCGGGATCAATGACTACTTTTGACCAATCTTGAGCAAAAAAATCAGCAGTTTTGGGCTTAATTATCTCTTTTTTTGCCAAAATTTCACCGATTCGCAGCTCAGGATATTGTGCTTTGTCCTCTAGCGCAGATTTGATTTGAAATGACGAAACTAAATCTGCCTCTGTCAGAGTTTCTCCTAAAGTTTTGGTTTGTACTGCTAGAAGACGGCGGATATCAGAACGAGCTTTTGAGGTTAATCGATAAGATGCCATGGTAAAAACTTAAATGAAAATATAAATATTAAAAGTTTAGATAGTAAATCTGTTTTTATTTAATAATAAATTTTTTTGCGGTAATCATCTTCCGTAATTATGACAAATATGCCTACGGTATTTACTGGTTTTCTTATAACCTAAAAATTGTGATCCCAAGCATGAGTAGCTTATTTTAAATCACATAATATGTAGAAATAAATATACTACAAAATTATGCTTAGTCGTCAAGATATAGTTCGGGAAATCCACCGAGTAGAAGTTATTACGCTCAACGTTAAGAAAGAAATAAAAACCTTAAAAAATAGTGTTCGTGCTTATAAGGGATGGACAAAAAAATATCGTCAGCAACAAAATGAATTAAAACAACAAAACGCTATTTTGAAACAAGATTATCTAGCTGTTTGTCAACAAAGAGATGAAGTAGAGAAACAACTACAACAATTACAAATTAAGCAACAACATTTATTAGAAAGCCTTGAGGAAGCAAAGTACGCTAAAGAATCACGCGACAAAGCTGTATCACAATTAGAAAAGGTAATTGCTAAAATTGAGCAGTATAAAGAAGCGTGCGATCGCGCTAACAAAATAAGCTATGCCGATAAAATATACTTGATTAAAGAAGCTGAAAATCTTCTTTTCAATGAGGAAATACCAACTTGGGATATTGATATTAAGTTTGACAGTAGATCGCAACCACAAATGTTCACCGATCCAGCTGCCATTGGTCGTAGTTTATTAGATTAATAATTTATTTTAAATTATGGTACTCAATCAATTAAAACAAATTAGAGACGAATTAAAGAAAAGTGGTGATGCTTATGACGCGGCTTTTAAAAATACGGCTTTGATCGCAGCAGAAGAGTTAGTCAGCCGAGAAAAACAATTAAAAAGCGATCGACAGACTTCTTCTTGTCTAAATCCTGTTCTAGATAAACAGTACTTTATCGCTAACTACGGAAGCTTGAAAAACTCGAAAATAGCATATCAGAAAATTTATGGTAATCAAAATTACGGTCGTAGTTGGTCAGATTTTATTGGACTCGCCAAAAAGTTAACTCTGCCTAAACAACAAACACTAACTTTAGAAGAGAGAGTGACTAAATTAGAAAACTTCTTAAGTAGCTTGGGATATCAACTTTGAGACTCCCGGCGCGGGAAACGAGGGACTTTTCTCATCGCCAAGATACTAGCGCAGGAGGTAGTTTATCCTGACTATCTTCAACTGAAAAACTAACCTAATAGCCATCAGCTTTTTTGGTCACAGAAACAGTTTTGAGTTTAAATTCAAGCTCAATATCTCTAGACTTAACCAACTTTAAAATACCTAACTTAGGCAATTTAATTGTATTACCAACTAAATTCTCAAATTTTATTTAGCCTAAATTTTAGCCAATAGTATCAAAAACTCATGACAATTCGAGAGTGTTTTGGACAGGCGCATATTTTGTTGCCTTCTCGATGGCGTTACCATAGATGTACTGATAAAAATATCTTTAGGTATATTGTCCTGCTGATTCATACCCTCAAGTCTCAAGAGGCGATGAATCAAAACAAAAGATAAATTGACGACAGCAAAATTATGAGTCAGACAGCTATTTTCCATTTAACTATTCCCATCAACAACATTGCTCAAGCCAAAGAATTTTACGCCGAAGGTTTAGGCTGTAAAGTAGGTCGTGAAAACCAAGTCGCTATAATCTTTGATTTTTACGGCACTCAACTAGTAGGTCACGTTACTCGAGAACCTTTAACAAGACCATCAGGGATCTATCCAAGACACTTCGGTTTAATCTTACCCACAAAACTGGCCTGGGAGCAAATATGCGATCGCGCTCAAGAGCAAAAAATTACTTTTTATCATCAACCAAAGTTACGCTTCCCTAATCAAACGTTAGAGCATTATTGCTTTTTTCTAGAAGATCCATTTTACAATTTGCTGGAATTCAAATACTATAGCGAGTCTGAAGTAATTTTTGGCGGTAGGCATTCTGATTTAATTGGAGAAACTGCTGTGTCCAACCAAGAAAAATAAAAATAATTAGTTATTTTGGTAAAACTAAATTACCGCTCCTAAAGTCGTGATTAACAGCATTAAAATCAGCACAGTAAATACTCCTAGGAAAAAACTACTAATAAATAAAATATGTTGCTGTCTTTTGGTACGACTTGTAGAGGCTATTTTGTAACTATAGCCAGTAGCTTTGGATGAATTAAAAGTACGCTTATTTTTATTTAGCTTGGTTCTAATTTCTTGTTGAACCAGAGAGTATTGATTAGTTAAATTAACAATCGTGTTTTCTTGAGACTTAATTGTTTCTTGTAATTGAAACAGTCCAGATGTCAAGTTAGATAAGATATGATTCATTTCAGACGCTTGACTAGAGTTGTTGGCATACCCTATATCTTGCTGTACTATGGCTTTAACTTTATGGGGATTTTGAATTATTTCTGTAGCGCCATTATTTGACTGCATATTCTTGTGTAGCGAACCGTCCCAGTTACCTAGTATAGGACCGATTTGGAAAAAGCCTTTTTTAGTTAATCGAATAATGCTGGCAATATCTTTAACGTTGGTATTTTTAAGAACATAGCCTCTAGAACCTGCTTTTAAAGCCAAATTCAGCTGTTCTCTGTCATCTTGACTCGTAAGAAGCACAACCTTGATCTGGGGAAAACGCTGAACAATTTTTTCGGTTGCTTGTATGCCGTCGAGTTTGCCTGGCATATTGATATCCATCAAAACCACATCTGGTTGATATTTTTCAACTAGCGCGATCGCTTTCTCTCCATTATTTGCCAATCCAATGATCTGTATATTTGGTTCACTAGATAAGTTAATTTTCAAAAACTCTCTAATGCTGCCTAAGTCATCAACGATTAAAACTGTAGTCATCTTGATAAAAAATTAAATACAAAAAAATTGAACAAGTGGGTTAAAAAAATTTAATAGCTAAGAAGAAAAATATTCTGCAAAAGGTACTAATAGTAAAAAGTACTGCAGCTTAAGTCAATTACTGACCGTATTTTGAGTTAACCTCTTCTACTTACTTATTTTTAGTATTAGACATTAAAGTTACGCAATTTGCAATTTTATGTTGAGCGTTGATTTTTCTGTAGACGTGCTACCAACAGTAGTTATTATTCAAAACTGAGCTAGCTTATTTAAAGTCGCCGATTAGCGTTACTTTTTGAGCAAGAAACTAGGTTCTGCTTACGACGCGAAGGACGCGACGTAAGGAGGACGCGATATGCCCTAAAGGACCGCGGAGCGGTATGCTAAAGCACTAGCTTCGCGTCGTCCTTTAGGGCGTAAGGAGCTAATCCTTTAGGGCTAATCCTTTAGGGCTGATCCTTTAGGGCTAGTCATGCGCGGATAACCCTCGTGGCGGAGTACCGTTCACTAAATCAACCAAGTAATAATTTTGAAGAAATTATTTAGATATATTTCAATCTATCAATCATATAATAGAAATTAAACTAAAAATGTAATAAAACTAAACAAAAAGCAAAGTATTTTGTCTTGTTACATTCCACTCATTACAGGAGATACTTCATGTTGCGACTCGAACACATCAAAAAGATTTACACTACGGGAGAGGTTCTCAAAGACGTTACCTGGGAAGTCAAACCTGGAGAAAGGGTGGGTTTAGTCGGGGTTAATGGTGCAGGAAAATCGACTCAACTAAAAATAATTAGTGGAGAAATTGAAGCCACATCTGGAGAGGTAATTCGTCCAGTTAACCTCAAAATTGCTTACTTGACTCAAGAATTTGAAGTTGAACCCACGCGAACAGTTTATGAAGAATTCTGGACGGTTTTTACTGAAGCTAATGCAATTCAGCAGGAGATGGGACAAGTACAGCACAAGATGGAGACAGCCGATCCTAATGAGCTGGATCGTTTAATTCATCAACTTGATAAGCTACAGCGTAAATTTGAAGCTATCGAAGGCTATACCCTAGATGCTCAAATTGAAAAAATTCTACCTGAGATGGGATTTACTTCCGAAGATGGCGATCGCCTGGTAAGCTCTTATAGTGGTGGCTGGCAGATGCGGATGAGTTTAGGAAAAATTCTGCTGCAAGAGCCCGATCTGCTGCTGCTGGATGAACCGACTAACCATCTAGATTTAGAAACAATCGAATGGTTGGAAAATTATTTGCGAGGCATTAATACCCCAATGGTTATTGTCTCTCATGACCGCGAATTTTTAGATCGTCTCTGCACCAAAATCGTCGAAACAGAGCGAGGTGTTTCGACTACTTATTTAGGCAATTATTCCGCCTATCTCCAGCAAAAAGCTGAAGCGCGCTTGTCTCAGGGAGCAAGTTACGAGCGACAGCAAAAAGAAATTGCCAAACAGCAAGAATTTATCGAGAAATTTAGAGCAAGTGCTACTCGCAGTACCCAAGCTAAAAGTAGAGAAAAGCAGCTAGACAAGGTAGAACTTGTTGAAGCACCAGTTGCCAATTTAAGAACTCTTAAGTTTCGCTTTCCTCCTTCTCCTAGAAGCGGTAGAGAAGTAATTATCATCAAGGATTTAGTTCATGCCTATAATAATAACATTTTATTTTTAGGGGCAGAATTGACCATCGAAAGAGGCGAGCGCATTGCGATTTTAGGACCAAACGGTGCGGGAAAATCCACTTTGTTGCGTATGGCTATGGGAATGGAAGAGTTCGACGAGGGAACAGTTGAATTAGGTAAACACAACGTTATTCCTGGTTATTTTGAGCAAAACCAAGCTGAAGCGTTAGACTTAGAAAAGACCGTCATAGATACGGTTCATGATGAAGTTCCTGAGTGGAAAAACGAGGAAGTTCGGACTTTATTAGGACAGTTCTTGTTTAGTGGAGATACTGCCTTCAAAAAAGTAGCGGCATTAAGCGGTGGTGAAAAAGCCCGTTTAGCATTGGCAAAAATGCTTCTTAGACCAGCTAATTTATTGATTTTAGATGAGCCTACCAATCATTTAGATATTCCCGCCAAAGAAATGCTAGAAGAAGCTTTACAGCATTACGACGGTACGGTGTTAATTGTTTCTCACGATCGCTATTTTATTTCTCAAACTGCTAACAAAATTGTCGACATTCGCGATGGAGAATTGATTGTTTATCGTGGAGATTATCACTACTATCTAGACAAAATTGCCGAGGAAAAAGAAAAAGCGCGACAAAAAAGCGAAGCAGGGTTAAAAGCAGCCAAGGAAGCAGCAAAAAGAGCTAAACAAGCCGAGAAAAAGAAAAACAAACAGAAAAAAGCTAAAGCCTAGTACTGCTACGCGGAAGTCAGTCAGAAGTACCCCCATTCGAGGGCAAGCCACAAGGGGATAACATCAGAAGGATTTAATTGCAGGGCTTATAGAATTTGCTAATGGTGGATTTATTTATGCCCACGTCTACTAGTACATTTCAAGTTTTGAGCAACTGGTAGTTTCTCTCGATAAATTAGAGGAGCTACCAAATCATCAATTTTTTCCTTCTAATCCCCAATCTCAGAAATGCTAGCTTTAATAGTAGTTGTCAATAAATAATAGATCGATGAACTTGGAGCAACAGTTAGAAATTATAATTAAAGATGCAGCAAATTATGGTGTACCAACCATAGTAATAGAACAGGCGATCGCCCCAGTTTTAAAATTGTTTGCGGATCAGCTTCAGCATCTTGAATATTATGTGTTACAAAATCTAGCAGAGGATTGGGTTTTAACTACTATTACTAATCCTCAATTAAAGCAGGACAAAAAAGTAATTTACGCTTTTGTTTCAGTTCAGGATGCTGCGACTTTTCAAGGTAAAATCAACCCCGATCTAATTGCGATGCCAATTTTTGTCATCCAGCTTTTGTTTAGGCTGTTTTCTTTACAGCAGGTAGACAGCATTATTTTTCTAGAAGATTCACAAAATTTTAATCGCGGTACTGAAATCAAGCGCGATCGTTTATCAGAATTAATTCACCAGCAAATTAAGCAATTGGGTTCAATTCCGCCTAATATCGCCTAGATACATTGCCCAGATATAGAGTGTGAATTGCAACTCGAGTTTTATATTCAAATAATTAAATAAATTTAAATTTATACTTTATTTGTAAATGTTGCTATGTCTATCTTTTAAGCACTTCTGTCAGGCAGTTAGGTTGGAGACGAGATGTCTCCAACCTTTAATAAATAAATATTAGAAATCTGACATTGAGTTGTATGCTGATCCACTTAAATTACCTAAACCAGCGATCGCCAAAAAGTTAACCATTTCCATATTATGCAGTGTTTCTCGGTCTAGAGATTGGTCTTCTTCAATTTTGATCTCTACATCAGAGGTACCAAGATTGCGATATCTTAACCCCACAGAATCTTGTCCTGCATAGCTTGAGATTGAAGCAAAAAATCCTGGTTCGCGCTCAAAGCTCTGGTCAAATTCAATTTCACTCCAGGTATGGTTTATATCCATTTCTGTATGACCTGCTTCATAGTCTAAACCATTCCAGTTACCGCTTCCGGTTTCAATTGCCAACCAACCCACGGTTTCTGTTTCATGACCAGTCTTTAACAAAGCTTCTTCTTCTTCTAGTGCTACTTCAAATCCATCGGCGCTGGATGACATTTGTCGAGTACGGGTTAGCTGCTTGCCATTATAACTCTGTACTTGACTAAGAATAGCAGGCGTTTCTTGAAAGTCGCTTTTGAAATCGATACTTTCCCATTCAGCCATAGTAATAGAATCGGTATCTACTGTTCCTACCTCTAAAATAGTGCCATCGCCCAATTCCCAGGTACCAGCTTCCAATACTAAATAGCTGATGCTTTCTTTGGTATGCCACTGGTCTTTGTGTCGAGGTTCTTGAATCTTGAGCGCAAAACTATCATCCTGAAGATCGGTAATTCTGGCGTTCGCTGGATCGATACCGTTAGAAGATAAATTCAGAGCAAAAACAACAGGATTAGTATAGGTGTTGTTGAGTTGAATTGTTTGATTTTGATCCAGATTTGAGATCTCACCAATTTCACCAATATATTCAGTTTGATTAGGAGTTTCGTGTAAATTTTGTTCTTGTGCGGTTGAGAGAGCCATAAATATTTACCTAGCTGATTAATTAGTATCGAACTAATTACCAATTTAGTTACGGCCTTTATTTTTGGAAACAGTATTTACAACATTTCTAATCTTGGCGAAATGCGATCGTCCGAATTATTTCTTAGTAATCGATCTTGATTAACTATTAACTATTAATAAATCTTACTAAATCACTAATTTTAAAAACAGTTAAGTATGTAAAATTACTTATTCATTCATGTTTTTATAAGTAGCAACAGAAGAAGGTGAAATACGATTGAGATAACGGAAAATCCAGTATTTCAAAACCGTATCTAAGATTACAGGAAAAGTAGCAATAAATAAGAAGTTAAACTCACGATTTTCGGGTAATCCTAAGTGGCGGGCAATTCCTTCTAAAATAACTTCCCAACCGTGAGGGGAATGATAACCCACAAACATATCCGTAAGCAAAATAATTAGAAAGGCTTTGGCACTATCGCTCAAGCCATAAGCTATTTCATCTAAAAAAGATTTAATAATTTGAATTTCTCTTTTGCAAAAGAAAATAATCGCTGCAAATGCCATTAAAGAAAAGAAATCAGCAAAAACATTGCCGATTGCATTAATACCTTCCTCCCGAAACTCTTCCGATATTTCTTCCGCCTTCTCGGTTATTTCTGCCTCTTCTTCTGCTTCAGACAGAGGAGGAATTAAACCAATCATACTTTGAAAATGCAGTTTTTCTTCATAGCGACGTAGCTCCATAAAAGCTTCTTCTTCCATATCCTGATTGATAAATAATACTTGCTGTTCATGATTAGCAAAATATTTTTGTACCAAAGGTGTAATTAAGATGCTTTTTGTCACCTGATGTGTTAACAACGGCACAATAATTAAAATTAGTAAAAATCTAATCGAAATTGCTGTTTTGTTACGACTTTTACGAAATCTTTTGACTACTTCTTCTTCTGTATCTTCCGCTTGAGGATCTATTTCTTGTTTAATACGATTTAGCGTTCTCATAAATGAACGAGGCAAAACGCTAGTTTTATCAGTAATAGTTTCCGTACCAGGATCTTTGCCGTTTTTTTCTGAAGATTTATTTAAAGCAATCGAGCGTTTATTGTTGTTAATAATTAAACGATAATTTTTTTTATTGTTTTCCAAACGGCGAGTAGGCGTAATTTCTATATCTTTGACTTGAGGATTCTTATACTTATAGGTAACAGCATCTATAAAAGCCAGTTTTTCTAGTACGGTTAATTCGCGAGTATCATCAAAACCGTTAGTGTAGCGGACGATACTTTGGCTAGAATCATTAGGTTGGCTATTAGAGAAAATTAATAAACCTCGACTAAGCTGAAATTCTGCCAGCCTAGCGTTAATGGTACTGAGATAGTTACTCACGTCTGCCATGAATACTTTAATGACACTTTCAGAGTATTCTATGGAGCCAGAGGAAACTATTTGACCATTAAAATGGTCGTCTTCGATCGCCTTAATTCTAATTGCTGCACGATAAGCTGCATCCAAAGCCCTCTCTGGGGTGGCAGCTAACCAACGCCTACCTACATTAAAAATATCTTGAAGTTTCATTAATTTTACATAGCAATATCAGTAATCAGATTAAAAATCTTACTCGATCTTAATAATCGCAAAATTATTTTTTCTATGATACTGAAGAATATAAGACCTATATTAATAGATTGGGAAAACATATAGATTGTGCTTATTTTATCCCTCTGGATTACAGGAGCAACTCGCACTGGAAAAACTTCCCGTTTGGTGGCAGAATTTTGTAGCTGGGTGAGAATGCAGCTCTTAAAACCAAAGCTTAAAGCTCTCCCACCCAATTTGACTTCTGCTGTTTTGGTCTTTGCAGCTAATAATCAAAATCGTCGAGAATTAAGTGATCGCCTGGTGCTAGCAGTAGACGGCACTTATCCCGTAGTCTGTAAAACTCCTGTCGGCTTTATTAGCGATGAAGTAATGCTGTTTTTTCCCTTGCTCTTTGAGGAGTTAAATCTTAAAGCGCAATTTCCCCTAAGACTACGCCCCGAAACCGAGCAAGAATTAGCGACTCAGCTTTGGCGTAATCAACCAGATTGGCAGGATTTATGCGAGTTTGAGCCTGAATACGGTTTGGTGCGTCAAACTCTCGATCTGATGCAGCTAGCAGGGGCGAGTGGTATACCAACCGAAGAAATTTCCGCGATCTTGGCTCAGGGTTTATCAGGACTAAATTCCAGTCGCGACCAAAGTCTTTTGTATCAAAGAATGGGGGAACTGCTTTGGTTATGGCGCAGCTGGTGTTTAGATCGGGGTTTGTTAACCTACGGTTTAATTTACGAGCTTTACTGGCGTTATTTGTTACCTAACCCAAAATACCAACAACATTTAATCAGCCGATATCAAGCAATTTTTGCCGACGATCTAGATGATTATCCAGCGATCGCCCGCGATCTATTTGAGGTAATCTTAGATCGGGGTGCATTGGGCGTATTTACCTATAACCTCGATGGCAAAATTCGTTTGGGTTTAAACGCCGATCCCGATTATCTAGCTGGTTTAGCTGAGCGTTGTCAAACAGAAAAACTGACTCCCACTACCAGTAATTTAGCGGTTGAATTTGCTGATACTGCGGTGGATCTCGTTACCGAACAAGCCTATTTAGTTACCGCTCCTGAGACTATCCAATCGTTGCAAACTATTTCTCGGGCAGAATTATTACGACAAACTGCGGAAATTATAATTCGAGCTGTGCAACAGCAGGAGATTCATCCCTCAGAGATAGCGATTATTGCGCCTGGTTTAGATGAGATTGCCCGTTATAGTCTGATTGAAATCCTTTCTGCTCAAGGTATTCCTGTTACCCCTTTAAATGAACAGCGTCCAATTATCAGTTCTCCCTTAGTTAGAAGCTTACTAACTCTTCTGGGGCTAGTCTATACCGATTTAGGTCGTTTGGTCGATCGCGATTCCATTGCCGAGATGCTGACGGTATTTAGTCAAACTCAAGATAATCGAGCAATTTCTCAAATCGATCCTGTCAGGGCGGGATTAATTGCCGACTACTGCTACCATGTCGATCCCGAACGCCCTTATTTATCTCCCGTGGAAACTTTTCCCCGTTGGGATCGACTGGGACATCAAGCGACTAATGCTTATCAGGAAATTGTCAACTGGATTGAGGCAAGCAAACTTCGACAGCACAAACAAAGCTTTTTGACTCCCACGATTTTATTATCTGAAGCGATCGAACACTTTTTAGGGAATGGTTCAGCTTTAAGCAGCGACAGACTAGCAGTGCTGCGAGAATTAATGGAAACCGCCCAGCACTTTTGGGAAGTAGATCGTAGACTCAGACAAAATGAACCGAGTTTCCAAACCCAAGCTACTACCGTGGCTCAGTTTATCCAGTTACTGCGTCGTGGGACAATAACCGCCAATCCTCGACCAACACGTCAGTTTTCTCCCAAGGCAGGGGCTGTAACCCTCGCCACGGTTTTTCAATATCGCTCTTGGCGATCGTCTCATCGCTGGCAATTTTGGCTTGACGCCAGTTCTCCTCTCTGGTCACAAGGTGGTGCTGCTACTCTGTTTGCTGCGCCTCTATTCCTTAAACAATGGACAGGAAAAACCTGGATGCCCGAAGATGAATATGAAATGGACAAAGAACGTTTAGAGCGAATTTTAAGAGATGTTCTAGCTAGAGCCTCAGAAAAGATTTTTCTCTGTCATAGCGACTTAGGAGTCAACGGTACAGAACAAGCGGGAGCTTTATTGCCTTTAGTTCATGCAGCAACTCAATATGTAGCTCCAGTAAGCAGCACGCTCAAGCCACATTGAGATAATCGCTAGTCAATTTAACTTGCCGATCGCAACACTCTTGTGTAATCTATCGAATTAAACTCAGCACAATCGCTCGAAGCAAGTAAAATGAAAAAATTTTGGCATAAACATCAATCCTGGGCGCGAGTGGTCATTGTCTTGCTCATTTTGTTGAGCGTAATCATTAATGCCGTTGATGAAATTCAGTTACGTTCGGTAGAAGATGATGCCAGACATAATCTTGCCATGGCTTATAACAATTTTCAATATGGCGTTGTCTCCGATCTTAATCTAGACAGTCCTGATATTCCACCTACCTATCGACGAGAACCCTTCTATTCCTTAATCCTGACTGGAGTTTTACAGGCGATCGCCGATCCTCAAACTACTACTCACGACTGTTTGATCGAACCCGAACCTGCTTGTGTGCCTCTTCAGTTAAAACTACAGTGGTTTAATCTTCTTTGGTTACTCGCGCTCACCTTGACCACCTTTGCTGCTGGGCGAGTAATTCTTGGTGATGGCTTTGGTCCTTATTTTGCCAGTTTGTTGGTCGGTTTTGCCCCTGGCTTAACTGAAGCTATCAGCAATTTTTATACTGAATTAACTGCTGCCCTTCCCTTATTAATTTTGGCGACTTGCCTTTTTCTTTGCGTTACCCGTAGGCGATGGCAACTATATGCAATCGTTGCAGGCTGTGCTTTTGCTGCTTTGATGTTGACTAAAGCAGTCTTTTTGTATTTTGGAGTAATATTAGTCTTCGCTTTTGTAGCTTATGCTTGGCAACGTCATTCTTGGCAACCGTTAAAAATGGCAGCACTTATCCTGTTGGTTGCCTATGCGATCGCCGGTTTATGGATGACTCGCAACTATCTTAATTTTGGGGCAGCCAAAATTTCTGGCAGAGGAGGAGAAGTTTTAGCGATCCGCGCTCAGTTTTCGGAAATGAGTTGGACGGAATATGGCGCTGGCTGGTTCGCTTTTACGCCTGGGTATGGAGAGCCTTTATTACAACGTTTTTTTGCTCCTGAAGATTATGCCAGGTTTGATCGCGGTAACCCAGAAGGTTTTTATCGCAGTACTAAAAATCGGATCGAACAAATGCGTCCAGAAAACATTGCCGACAGGGATTATCAGCAACAAGAACTTGACGATAACCTCAAAGAAGAATCAATTGCCAAAATAAAGCAGAATTGGGTAAAGCATTTAGCCTTAACCGCAACCTTTGCCTATCGAGGTTCATTCATCAAGATGTTTGCTGAAAATAGCCTCGTCCCCGTGCGTTTGATTTATGTTATTTCTTTATTTGTGGTTTTATATCTGGCACTCAAATATCAAGATATTGGCATAGCTTTTTTTCTTCTACCATCGTTGTACAGTTATGCTATCTATGCGTTCGCTTCTCATTACATCCCCCGTTTCAGCGCCCCGTTAATTCCCTGTCTGGCGATCGCTTTTACTCTGCTTCTGGTAAGATTTAGCCATTTACTTCAAGCTAAAAAACGCCAGAAAAAATTAATCAAAACTTAGCAAAAGCTTAAAATTATAGTCATTCCCATTAATTTTCTCCTGGTAGCGATCAAAAATAAGCGCGCGGAAAGCGCGCATAACTTTGGCGAAATCTAAGTTGATACCTGAGCTTCTTGATAGGTAGAAAAGTCGGTATAACCTTCTGCATAAAATGAATACCAAACAGACACATCGGGATTAGGATTAAGTGACCAATTGTTAGCAAAGCGCTCAACTAAATCGGGATTACTAATAATTGGTCTACCAAAAGCAATTAAATCGGCATCGCCAGCAGCGATCGCCTTTTCAGCATCAGCGCGATCGTAACCACAATTGCCCATTAAAGTACCATCATATACTTGTTTAATTTCGGCTAGGGTCATTGGTTCTCCTAGTTCGTGGAAACCAAACTCCAAACCATCAACTACGTGTAGATAACCCAATCCATACTGGTTTAACTGTTGCACTACATAGGTAAAAGTTTCTCGAAAGTCGGGTGAACCCATATCATTGTAATTGCCGTTAGGTGAAAGTCTAACTCCCACTCTTCCTGCATCCCAGACAGTAAGAATAGATTCCACAATTTCTTTTAAAAACTGATAGCGATTGGCAATACTCCCACCATATTTATCGTTGCGATGATTGGTTTTGGACTGTAAAAATTCATCGATAATATAGCCGTTAGCACCGTGAATTTCAACTCCATCAAAACCAGCTTCTTTGGCATTAGCTGCTGCGGCGCGGTAATCTTCTACAACTTGAGAAACTTCGTCCGTCTCCAAAGCTCTAGGGGTTTCATGAGGCTGTTTGCCGTTAGCTGTATGAACAGCGTCCCCTTGATGTCTAATTGCCGAAGGTGCAACAGGAAGCTGGTTATTTTCTTGAAAGCTGCTGTGAGATGCTCTACCCGTATGCCATAGTTGCACAAAGATTGGCGTACCTTTGGCGTGTACCGCATCGACAATTTGTTTCCAAGCCTCAGTCTGCTGAGCTGTATAGATACCAGGAGTATGTAGCCAACCATTAGCCTGTTGGGAAATAGTAGTACCTTCGGTAATAATTAAACCCACACTTGCTCGTTGAGCATAGTATTCTGCCATCAAAGCGTTAGGCATCCTTGACTCCCCCGCACGAGAGCGAGTCAAGGGAGCCATTACCACGCGATTTTTTAAGGTTAAACCTTGGAGATCGAAAGAACTGAGAAGATGTGGAACGTTTGTGGTAGTCATAGTCAATCAATGTATGAGATTTGACAGATTTTGCTATAGTTTGGCTAGGGAAGACAATCTTTCGCTCTTACAACACTGAGTACCGCACCCGTATTTCAAATTTTTATTCAGATTGACAGCAGCTTTAACGTTGATAAGTTCCTACCAATCTAGCTTGTGCTGTTACGGAATCGGCGATCGCTTCTAATAATTGTTCTCGACTTAAACCAGGTGCTAAGTCTAAAGAATGATTTAAAGCATAAAGCCAAAAGTAATAATGATGAACGCCATGCCCCGAAGGAGGAGCAGGCCCAGTGTAGCCATCACTACCAGCACTATTTACGCCTTCAGTATATTTTTTCCCCTCACCTTCAGCTATTTCAGTTACGCTGGGAGGAATATTATAAAGAGTCCAATGGGTAAACCCATACGGTAATGGTGCATCGGGGTCATGGCAAATTACAGCAAGCTGTTTGGTTTCGGGCGGTATCTTGCTCCACTGTAAAGCGGGAGAAACATTTTCTCCATCGCTGGTATAGCGTTTAGGGATAGTCTCTAGAGCTGAAAATACAGGGCTGCTGATTTTTAAATCTTTGAGTCTTAATTCCATAAATAATTTCTTGCTTACTTGTTTGTGACTGCTTTAAGCACAAATCTTTTTGACGCTAGCTAAAATCTTCACCTCATCCCACCAGGCTCTTAGCTTAGGAGTATGAGCGGTAACGGGAGCGAATTCTGGAGTTTTTTCCAAGTAAACAAAAATTGGAATCAAATAAAAATCGGCAATACTAATCATACTACCCACTAAGAAAGGACTACCTTGACATAAATCTTCAATGGCTTCTAATGCTTTGATCGTGGGAATAATCGCACCTTCTACTTTTTCTTCGTCAGCTTCACCACCCTGTTCGGGTACGATTAAACGCTGAATCACAATCGTGGTAATGGCAGGAGTATAAAGATAGTTATCGACAATTGCCATAATCTGATGCATTCTAGTTTGCATTAAGATATCGGGTGGACTAAACTTACCACCAGACAATTTTCGATCGATGTAATAGGTAATTGCAGCCGTTTCGTAGATATTGATTCCATCAATTTCCACGGTGGGGACTTTCCCAAACGGATGCTTGGCTAGATATTCGTCGGTTTTGTTGTCGCCGTTAAAGATGCCGATATCTTTGAGATCGTAATCAATATTGGCTTCGGCTAATAATAAGCGGACAATTCTTACATAGGTACTTTGGGGCGTACCATAGACAATTATGTTGGGCATGATTGATTTAAATTGAAATTAATTTACTTAGCCAATAATTAAAGCTCTTGCTTAGTTGGACGGATAATCATCTCATTAATGTCCACGTCTCCAGGTTGTTCGATCGCATAGGCAATGGCACGGGCGATCGCATCGGCATCAATCGCCACTCCATATAGTTGAGCGACGTTTTTTGCTGTCTCTTCATGAGAAATGGTACTGGTTAATTCAGTATCTACCGCACCAGGAGAAATATTAGTCGAACGAATTTCGCCATTGGATTCGAGTCTGATTCCTTCAGAAATTGCTTTGACGGCAAACTTAGTCGCACAGTAGACTGTCCCTCCAGGAAATACTTTATGTCCTGCTACCGAAGAAAGGTTGATTATATGACCAGATTTTTGTTGCTGCATGATCGGCATTACCGCAGCAATTCCATATAGCACTCCTTTGATGTTGATATCGACCATTCGCTCCCATTCATCTACCTTGGTTTCTGCTAAAGGCGACAAAGGCATCAAGCCTGCGTTGTTAACTAAAACATCAATGCGATCATACGCCTGATGCGTAGCTTTGACTAGTGCCTCTACCTGAGAGCGATCGCTAACGTCGGTAACCTGATATTTGGCTGTACCACCATTTTGTTGAATCTCGCTAACTAACTCTTTCAGGCGCTCTTCTCGTCTGGCAGCAAGCATTAGCTTAGCTCCATTATTGGCTAATCGACGCGCCGTAGCTTCTCCTAAACCACTACTAGCTCCTGTAATAATAACTACTTTGTTTTGAATTTCAGACATAATTAATTTTGATTTGCTTGGTTTTAAACTTAGTATAAGATGGCTATTATTTTTTGTTCTTAAACTTGGGCTATTTACTCCTGAGGCTGTCTGCGGAAATGGTTTAACCCTTACTTATCAATCCACGTTGGTACGCCACTCAAAATCCCGCGTAGCTTAGTTAGAGGTTCTCCTACCTTAATGCCGTCTTTGGTAATCTTAAATTCTCGCAGCGTACGTTCAAAATCCGATAATCTCTTTTTCAGTACGCCGATCGCTTTGCGTAACTCACCATCTAATTCTAAGTAACGCAGGAAAATTAGATTATCCGCTAGATACGAAAGTCCAATTTCGGTTGGGCTAAACTCCGATCGCGCAATTAATTGAGTTTCGGTAACTAAGATCACCGTAACGCCCATATTTCTTAGATATTGACACAGAGAATGTAGCTGGCGAATTAGATCTTTTTTCTGCATCGATAATTTATATCCTGATGTGCTGTCAATCATAATTATTTTGGCATCACGCTGCTCTATCTCCTGACGTACTATATGCACGAATTGATTTGACGAGTACTTCAGCGGTTCTATCTTAACAACCGATAAAGTCCCGCGTTCGATCATCGCCCTGACAGGAATATTTATTTTTTCGCAACGCTCTATCAATGTACCTTCGGATTCTTCAAAAGTATATAGCACCGAACGCTCTCCTCTACCCGCAGCCTCCTTCATAAACTGTGCGCCAAAGCTCGTTTTCCCAACCCCCGCAGGGCCACTGATTACCGTTACCGTTCCTCTTTCAATTCCACCATGTAATAACTCATCGATTTCGGGAATGCCAGATGAAATAGCTTCAGGTAAAAATTCTCGTTGATGGCTTTCGGCAACTAGATCGGGAAAAATTTCGATGCCGCGATCGCCTAACTGTAAATCGTGATAACCATTTAAAAAGACTGAACCTCGAGACTTGGTGACTAGAATACTGCGACTTTCAGGAGTGACATGGAATTGAATTACGCCGTCGCTGATAAACTGGAGATCGTCATCAGGATTACGATTGCTTCCCTCAGAAGTAAACATCAGAGTTATGTCGCGATCGCGCATAAACCGCAGAAAAGATTGAATTTGCTTACGAAACTGAAAGTCATCTTTAGCCAAGTAGCGAAACTGGTCGATTGCATCTAAAAAGACTCGCTGGGGCTTAATGCGATCGATAGTAGCAATAATGTTTTCGGTAAGAGGAGCTTTTTCTACTTCTGCTGGCGAAAAAATATCGTAAGTTTGGTTTTCGGTAAAAAAATCTGCCGAAGGACTTAAATCTAAAAATTCAACTGCTGATAAATCTATGTGGATTAGTTCGGCATTACGCCGCAGTCTATCTTCTGGTTCACTAAAGCTAATCAATAAGCTTACTTCTCCCTGAGATATTCCAGCATTGAGGAAATGAAACCCCAGGGTAGTTTTACCACTACCTGGTTGACCTTTAATTAAATAGGCCTGAGTGGCAATTAAACCTCCCGATAATATTTCGTCTAAGCCAGAAATACCAGTGGAAATACGTTTGAAAGTCATTTAAATACTTGCACGATTGTTTTTTAAGCTAAATCACAAGTTTAAGACTATATTGAATCGAATAAGATTATTTTTCAAGACCTATATATCTTAATGCTACGTATCGCAATACTTCAATTACTTGGCGTAAATAAATATTTTCTTGACTTTAAGCATCTTTAACTCTGCAATACGGCGTTGATGATTTGATTCACCAACGCCCCATACTTCATCTAAAACTTAACTGGTTCAGGAGTTAAACCTGCTTCAATACCATTTTGAGCGAGGAAGCCCGCGTCGCCGAAAGGCGCAAGGGCAAGTCTCGCTTGAGTTGATACTTCTATTTCTCGATCTTCTCCTTCAGGTTCGACTACTTCAAATTTTACCCAAGGTTTGGTTGTTTCTAGTAACTGTTTGATTTTATGGCTAAATGGTGAACCATTTTTAATAATCAAAGAACCAAAATTAGCTATTGTTGGTTCAACAAAACTCTCAGTCATCACGGCAAAAGAACTTTGACCATTATGGCTTGAAGTAGCTTTTTGTCTGACTAGGTTCGGCTGATAAACCGCATGAGCA
>DATNPK010000105.1 GCA_036703275.1 Coleofasciculaceae cyanobacterium
GCTTCAATAGTTTTGCTATTTAATAAGTCTTGCTGTTGAGTAATTAACAATGGCGATCGCCCTACCGCCTGAGTAACATGACCATGAGAACCTTTGACTAAGCTGGCATCTAAAGGAATTACATCCATCAGGTATCGAAAACCGAGTTTCTTTTTGAGTAAAGTTAGTCCAACTTTGACTTTAGGCAAGCTTAAGCGAGGGTCAACAAATAGTTCTACAGGATCGTAACCAGGCTTGCGGTGAATATCGACGGTACGGGCAAAATCGGGGGCGAATTTGTCATCGAGCCAATAGTAGTAGGTAAACCAAGCATCAGGATTGGCGATCGCAACTAGTTCTCCCGAACGTTCGTGATCGAGATGATGTTTTTCTTTTCCTGTTTGATCTAAAACCAGATCGACACCTGGGGTATTTTCCAAGATGTTTTGTACCTGAGATAAACAACTAGGATCGTTAACATAAACATGAGCAATTTGGTGATCGGCAACGGCAAAGGCTTTACTTGCCCCAGGAATCAAAATTTCTGTACCAAGTTCTTCCCTGACGGTAATTAATCCTTGCTGTCTAAATAGACGATTGAGATGGATTGGCTGAGAAACTTTTGTGATCCCATATTCAGAAAGAACAATAACTTTTCCGTCTTTGGCTTCATAAAATTCAATTAAGCCCTGACATACTCGATCTATCTCCTGTAGATCTTGAGCAATATCATCGGGGTTTGTGCCGATCTTTTGCAGACAATAATCTAAGTGGGGTAAATAAACTAGAGTCAGGGTGGGACTGTATTTTAATTCAACTTGTTTAGCTGCATCCGCAATCCATTGACTAGATTTAACGGAAGTGTTTGGCCCCCAGAAGTTAAATAAAGGAAACTCCCCAAGTTCAGAAGTCAACCAGGGACGTAATTCCATCGGTTCGGTATAAATATCAGGCAGCTTTCGTCCGTCTGCGAGATACATAGGGCGAGGAGTCACCGCATAGTCTACGGTCGAATACATATTGTACCAACCAAACAAATTGGCACAGGTAAAATTGGGGTCGAGCATTCGTGCCTTGTCCCAAATTTTGGGGGCTTGGACTAACTTGTTAGACTGTCGCCACAGCTTAACCTCGCATTCATCTCGGAAATACCAGCCATTAGCCACAATACCGTGTTGAGCAGGATTTTCTCCTGTGTAGTAAGTCGCCTGGGCGGTGCAGGTTACGGCAGGTAACACTGGTTTAATCGAAGTTGTCTTACCTTGCTTCTGCCAGCGAGCGAGAAAAGGCGTATGTTCACCGATTAATTCGGGAGTCAAACCCACCACATTAAGAACAATAGTTTTATTCATGATTCAAGAAATTTAATTGTCAACAATTACCAATTACGGACAAAACCCATTGGTACTCCCGTTCGATAGATGTCAAAATATCTAACTTTATTTCTGGCGGTAATACTTCCCAGGTATAAGTTTCAATCTCCAAATGATGACCCAAGGAGTCGTCGGGCAACATCTGTAATAGTTTGACAATATGGTCTTGGGTAGATTCAAATAGCTGATATTTAGCCATAAAAATAGGTACGTGGAAATGAGTGCGCCATTGCTGGGCTTCGGTGGTTAAAAAATGTTCTAGTGCGCTGGATAAATCAGCATAATGATGAAGATTTCCCTGGCTATTACGAGCAATTACCTGATGTAGATACGTAGATTCCGCAAAAGGTGAAAGCTGAGTCAAAATTGCTTGGCGTTGGGCTGGTTCTGCAGGAATATCAATCTTTATTGCCGAACTAAGCTGAATTTTACCAATTTTGATTCCTGTATCTTGGAAGCGTTGAATAATCTCATCAGGTTCTTCATACTCTACGGCAAAATGACAGGTATCGTAGCAAACTCTAATATGTTGAGTAACCCAATTTTGGGCTACTGATTGACTAATTCCTTGCTGCTGCAAGAATTCTCGTCCCACTGGCAATAACCAATCTTGGAAGAAATCGATAACCTCAGCCGTGTTTTCTAACATTCCATCAGGTTCGGGTTCGAGATCGATATGAATCAGCTTACCTGTGTTTTGGTAAACTTTTGCCAATTGCGCGATCGCCTCAGCCAAATTAAGACTAGCTTGATGTAAGATTTTGCTTCTATCCTCATAATTGTGCCACCAAGGTTTATATGAGATTGGCAGAGTGGAAATGCCACCATCGAGATCTGGCGGTAGTAAAGCTGCTAAGATTTCAATTAGCCTCAGAGTATAGTCCAAACGTTCTCGTGTAGACCAGTCAGGGGCGTATACTCGATCTTTAACCACCTGATGATGAAACCCGCCGTAAGGAAAACCATTGAGGGTAAAGACATATAAATCTTGTTTTTGTAGCCAGGTTTGAAACTGAATTAGATTATCCCCAGTCAATAGTTCTCTGGCGGCAATATCTGCTAGACGTAAACCGATGCCAAATTGATGATCTGGAGATAATCGCTTTTTGAGTTGTGGAAGATACTGCTTGAGGTTGCTGGCAACTTCTGCCCAAGATTCTCCAGGGTGGATATTAGTACAGTAAGTTAAATGCAAGTCAGTGTTGGTTGCTAGCTTCACGGTGATTTAGAAATAGATTAAATAAATAGGCGTTGGTAAATGCGTAATGCTATTGGGCGTAAAATCAAATAGTAAGAATTAGTAGTTTTTGGCGAATGGATTGTCCCAAATGTAAATCGTCTCAAAGCAAGAAAAATGGTTTTCGCCGAGGAAAACAGTCATACAAGTGTAAAAATTGTCCTAAAGGACGACGCGAAGGACGCGCCTCCAGGCGCTAATCCTTTAGGGCTAGTCCTTTAGGATACCGCTTCGCATATGGTTTACCATACCGCTTCGCATATGATACTCAGTATGTAATCAATCCATCTTTTAGAGCCTACTCCAGACAAACCAAACAAACCTGTATTGAAATGTACCTTAATGGTATGGGTATCAAAGGAATTTCGAGCGTGACAAAAATTAGTCATGTTACTATCTTGAACTGGATTCAAGCAGCAAAAGAATCTTTATCGGATGAACCCCAAGACGAAGAAATTCCCGAAATCACCGAAATCGATGAACTTCAGACCTTTGTACGCAATAAAAGAAACAAGTATTGGGTTTGGACAGTGGTTAATCACCAGAAAAAGGGTATTATTCTTTGGACTATAGGCGATTAACGAAGTTAGCCGCCCTAAAGGACGACGCGAAGCTAGTGTGACCGAAGGGCGGAGTGCGGTTTATCCGTGAATCCTTTAGGGCTTTAGCATACCGCTTCGCATAAAGGCATCGCTCTCATCAAACATTTGATTTTCTTTGGTCAATTATCAAGTGTTGGCACAGCTTTTGGTACGTAACGCGGACGCATTCGCGTCCCAGTCGTCTTCGACGACGATCTGCCCTAAAGGATTAGTGCCTGGAGGCACGTCCGCGTACGCGCTGCGATGAAAAGTCTATTCAATGTATATAGAGTCGGAAGATCATCTTATCTCCAAAACTTATATGACCAGAGTGGAGGGCGAGAATACTCATCTTCGACATTACTTAGCTAGATTACATAGGAAAACGCTGTGTTATTCTAAATCTCTGGTTTTTCTTAGATACTCCATTCGTTTACTACTAAATTATCTCAGATTTGATACTATTCCCTCTTTTCCTTAAAGCATTACTTGCTTACCAACGCCAATAAATAAACCGTTTAATTAAATACACCGATTTACTTAGTTGAGCTAACTACCAGTTGTAACTTCAATTTCTTGCAACATCAAGATTGCTTGGCGATAAATAGGAATATTAACCTGATTTACTTCTAATCCTTCCCCGAGTTTTCGCAGCAGCATAATCGCTAATTCTCCGCCTAAATGCTCGCGAAATTCGACTAATCCACAAAAGATTGAGCCAGCAGACTCTGCTTCGGCCAAATTACTCGCTAATTCTGGGGCATATAGTTCAAAGCCTAGTTGTTTTAAGGATGTAATAATTTGCTCCCAATCTGCTTTGTTTAATAACCCTGTTAGGTAAGAATAAGTACAGTCTAAAGCCATCCCAATTGCTACAGCTTCTCCATGTCTGAGACGATAGTTGGTTAAATGTTCTAATTTATGGGCAGCCCAGTGACCAAAATCTAAGGGGCGAGAAGAACCCATTTCAAAAGGATCGCCATAGTTAGCAATATGATCTAGATGTAGTTGACAGCAGCGATAAATTAGTTGTTCCATCGCTGCGGCATCACGTTGAGCTAAGTTTTTAGCATTGTTACTAATAAATTCAAAGAAGCTTCGATCTTTAATTAGGGCTACTTTTACTGCTTCGGCAATACCAGATCTCCAATCGCGATCGCTTAAAGTAGTCAGAAAATTAAAATCATTAAGTACGGCAAAAGGTGGGGCAAATGTACCTAAGAAATTCTTTTTGCCAAAAGCATTGATTCCGTTTTTGACTCCGACTCCCGAATCATTCTGCGCCAAAACCGTCGTCGGAATCCGAATTAGTCTAATACCTCGATGGGCAGTAGCGGCAGCATAGCCCACCATATCTACTACCGCACCTCCTCCAATAGCTAAGATATAAGAATGACGACATAATCCGACTTGCTCAATGACCCGATGAATTTTTTCGATTAAAGCAGGGTCGTTTTTGGCTGCTTCTCCCCCTGGGATAATAATAGGCTGGGCAACTAAGTTGATTTTGTCGGCGAAATGATCGGCATAGTCATTAATTTGCCTAATTAGCTTTGGATGTGCCTCTAATAAGCCCGAATCTACTGCAACTATAATTGATTTTGCTGCGATGTTATTTGCCCCGATTACCTCTGATAATAAAGGATTGTTGCTTTCAAACAAACCTCTGGTAAAGTGAACTCCGTAAGAGAAGTTAACCTGGACATTTTGCTGCAAAGACTCGATTTTGAAGATTTTGTTTTTTTGAATTAACATAGTAGTAAAAATTATATCAATGAATTTTAATTATCAAAGAACTGATTAAATACACGAGTTTTAAGTAACAGCAAACATTCGTCCTAAAAAGCGAGATAAAGGAAGCAAGGCTAATACTGATAAGCCATAAAGCCAGTTGGCAAAACCAGCAGCGATAGTTGCATCCAAAACAATTAAAGATAAAACTCCTGCTTTAACCGCCGTTTGAATTAATTCAGGACTGGGCTTAACGGCAGCCTTAATAAAGGCAGGCAATACTAAAACTATAAATAAAGCTAAAAAAGGCAGAGTGATTGAAAGGGTATATTCTGGCAGTACGCCTAAAC
>DATNPK010000106.1 GCA_036703275.1 Coleofasciculaceae cyanobacterium
GAGCAATGATCGCTTGAGCCTTTGTAGCGATTAATTCTTTTTTCCTGCTTGCTCCGTCCCTATGTCGGAGGTTTCCTCCGACGGGGCGGTGCGCTTTAACCTTTTTGAAGCAGTCTATTACGGATAAGCTTCGAGACCGAAGGGAATCCTTTAGGGCAAATGCTTTAGTATAAGCTCCGCGTCCGCTGCTTTGTCTTTCCCCTTTTTGATCTATTTAGATTGAGCAGCTCGATACTTGGCAGCTTTAGTTAATAAAGACTCCGCAAAGGCGATCGCATCTTCAGCAGATTAAATTAGTCAGGACTGGCAGGTATTAGCTGCTAAAATAGAGAAACTTTTTTACTGAATCATCGCTAATCAGCTTATGTCTTCGCCTGCTATCACAACAATTGTAAAGATGGTTGAATCTTTGCCGGATGACTTGCAAGAAAAAGTTGCAGAGCATATTCGGGAGTACATTGCTGATTTGGAAGATGAAAAGCAATGGGACACTTCGTTTAAGCGAACGCAAGAGAATTTAGTGGCAGCGGCTCGCAAAGCGAAACAAGAGATTGCAGCGGGTAAATCAGTCCCGATGGATTATGAGCAACTATGAAGTCAGCAACGCTGCCGTCCTTTTGGGAGAATTACCGAGAACTAAGTGATGAAGTGAGAGCAGGGGCAAGAAAAGCATATCGATTGTGGGCAGAAAACCCATTTCATCCATCGCTACATTTCAAGTGCATCAACAGCAAATAAGGAATTTGGTCAGTACGAGTGACGCGGAGTCATCGTGCGCTTGGTGTTTTAGAGGGGGACACAGTGACATGGTTTTGGAGATTGCGATCATAATGAGTACGAAGCGTTCTATTCATAAGCGCCACTTTTCTGTTTTATAAGAATAATGTTTGAGACGAATGACATCACTAACTTGTCCCTTGCAGTTTTTTAAGAGGGTTTTCCACGGAATGATATCCAGAAAAAGTCTGGATATCACCGACGAATATACGGAAAGTTTCGCGATCTCATTCTATATGAGGTAGATATGCGGAAAGTTTCTGCTTTTTATCCCACATAGAGTTAATATCTAAAAAGTTTCAATCTAATAAATAGTTATACTGCTTGAGCTATCGGTGAGGTGCGTTAACGGTAAGCAGCTAGAATTGAGTTGTAAAACTCATGCCCGTGAAGATTTGTGACTAAAGCCAAACCAAGCGACATTTGCCAAATTCGGTGTTTTAACGCAGAGTTAGTTATTCAGGTTAGTGAAGCACTGCCGGGAGATGATCTTTTAGAAAATGCTCAAATTCTTTTCGGTGCTTTGGCAGACAAATCACGCCTGAAGATTCTCCATGCTCTGAGTGATGGTCAAGAGCTTTGCGTCTGCGATGTGGCTTCACTGCTTGAAGTTAAGATTGCGTCCGCCTCTCATCACCTGCGAAAACTGCGTGACCTCAAAATTCTAAAGTATAGAAACGATGGCA
Source organism: Coleofasciculaceae cyanobacterium (assembly GCA_036703275.1). Lineage (NCBI taxonomy): Bacteria > Bacillati > Cyanobacteriota > Cyanophyceae > Coleofasciculales > Coleofasciculaceae > Coleofasciculaceae cyanobacterium. The sequence continues at coordinate 1,464 of DATNPK010000106.1, forward strand.
AGCTAGCTTACTACTCTCTGAAAGACCAGCGGATAGCTGAGATTCTTTGTTATGTCTTGAAGCAACTTGCCGAATAAACATTCTAACGCTGGTTAGAATATGAGACTTTCGTGATAACATTCTAATATTCATTTGAATGTTAGAATGAGCGGGTGAGCTATGAGTGATAACTGCTGTCAAAACAAGGGTTGCGAGCTAACGAAGCTGAAAAAACAGCAAGCCAAGGTGCTTTGGGTGGTTTTGTTCATCAACCTAGTGATGTTTTTTGTTGAATTTGGAGCAGGCATTCGCGCAGATTCGCTATCTTTGACGGGAGACTCGCTCGATATGCTGGGCGATACATTAGTTTACGCAATCAGTTTATATGTCATTAACAAGGGCAGTAAGGTTCAGGCTGGGTCAGCCTTTGTTAAGGGATTTATCATGTTTTTGTTTGCGATCGCAGTCTTTGCAAGGGCAACCTACCAATTATTTGCGGGTGCAACCCCAGAAGCAACTATTATGAGCACGATTGGAGTTATGGCGTTACTTGCTAATTTAGTCTGTCTATTGCTGTTGACCAGACACCGAAAGGATAATCTAAATATGTCTTCTGTGTGGTTATGTTCAAGGAATGACATCATTGCAAATACGTCCGTTCTTATCGCAGCAGGGTTAGTTTTTCTGACGCACTCTGTACTGCCGGATCTAGCAGTAGGTTTATTGTTGACGTTCATTTTTGCGAAGTCGGCAGGTCAAGTGCTTTCGCAGTCTTGGCGAGAAATGCAGCAGGTATAGCAAGTTTCCGAGTATGCAGTAAAGATCGCAGTATAACAACCGTGTTGCAGCGGACGGTTTGGAGGTCTTGATGGTGCTGCAAAGGTTGTTCGCCGCCGCTGAACACAACCGTTAAATACCTGGTGATGAGCAATGATCGCTTGAGCCTTTGTAGCGATTAATTCTTTTTTCCTGCTTGCTCCGTCCCTATGTCGGAGGTTTCCTCCGACGGGGCGGTGCGCTTTAACCTTTTTGAAGCAGTCTATTACGGA
>DATNPK010000107.1 GCA_036703275.1 Coleofasciculaceae cyanobacterium
CGCCATCATGTTTTTTACTGCCAGAGTCTCGGTATAGATAGCTTGGCTTTCGCTAACTAGTTTTGTACTCAGCTTGTGTAAAAAATCAAGTCTACAATCGGCAATCTTAGCGTGAAGCTTTGCTACTTTTAGCCTTGCCTTGTATCGATTGTTAGAACCTTTCTTTTTAGACGCTAGTCTGCGCTGTAGAATTTTGAGCCTAAGCTGATATTTTTGATAGTGCTTAGGATTGCCAGAAGCGAACCCATTTGAGCAAACTACTACATCTTTAATGCCTAGATCGATTCCTATTTCTTCTGTGGCTGGTTCCCATTGTTCTAGTTTTTCTTCCACTAAGAATGAAACGAAATACCTGTTGCTTGGATCTTTGGAAATAGTTACGCTTCTTGGTTCGCCAGTAAAATACCTACTCCATTTAATCTTTAAAGGTTGAGACATTTTAGCTAGAGTTAATTTACCATCGCGCCAGGTAAAGGCATTAGGTGCATAGTGAGCTGACTGCCTATTGTTCTTTTTCTTGAATCTAGGGTATTTGGTTTTACCTTTGAAGAAATTCAAAAAAGCAGTATTTAAATGTCTTAACCCTTGCTGCAATGGAACAGCAGAGACTTGTTTTAACCAAGGTTTTTCAGGGTCTTTCTTCAGCTTAGTTAAAGCATTAGAGGTGTCTGTATAGGTAAGAGAAACATTATCCTGGTAGTAGCTATTAGTCCTTAAAGCTAATGCCCAGTTAAAGACAAATCTAGCGCATCCGAATGTCTGCGCCAGCTCCAATCGCTGCGCTGAAGTCGGATAAAATCTAGATTTAAAACCTCTTAACTGTTTCATAGTAATATTTTACCACGAAGCAGCTCTTTGTGTAAACTACTCTCAATCCTTCGTTGTTGAGTTTGCTCTCATCCCCATGGATAAATCACAGGGGTCTTCTCGCTCACACTCGAAAAGTAAAGTAGAAATTTAAAAGCGATCGCATTTCTCTTCAATGCCTTGTAAATTCAATAAAGCGATCGCAATTAATTTCAATACTTTTAATTCAGACAGAGTAATAATTTAAAAACCTTGAGTTATACTTCGCTCAACCTAACCATCAAGAACTTTAATTATTTTGATAGGGGCAAATATGGGGAAAGTTCTCTATACTCTAGTAAATCAGGGCTATCTTCACAAGTTAATTGCCAATATTTAATTGCAGGCACTTCTATCAAAGCAATATTATCTAAATTTAAAAACTCACTGTACCCCTCTTATTCGTATTGCTCTAGAAACACTCCTCCTGAAGGAATTTCATTATTATCAGAGAAAAAAAATGGATCGTTGCATAATGTTCTTAAATCAGCCAAAGTCCACCACAGTCTTTTATCTAATAAATAAGACTCTGTTGCTCCATATATAGTATGGATTCAAATGAATAAAAGAATTTTAATACTTTTGATGTGTATTATAAGTATTAAAACAACTTTAACGTGTTTCTGGACAAAATATCTCTTGGCAAATAAAACAACAAAGTAGTTGAAGGGTGGGCAACTGCCCACCTTTCCCATCTAAAAACCTAACCAATCAACTCCATTGCTCGTTTAACAAAATTATCCGCCGTAATACCGTTAAATTCCATAATCTGTGCAGCACTAGCCGTAGTTTCTCCTCGTTTCCAGGCAAAAACATCGCGCTTACTATTACTCCGCAACATCACGGGTTCTAACATAGCACTCGAACCACCAGTAACACCTAATAAAGCATCACCATCAAACATAGCGGAAAACTCAGCATCACCGAGAAATTCGCCATCCTGCTGACTGCAACTATCCCAAGCTACATCTGTAGGACGGTATAAACGGCGGGGATTGATTACTGAAACAATTTTAGAACCAATTCCGTGAGAACTTAACTGTTCGGCAGCTGCAAAGACGGGTATTAAAGTCATATCACCGATGACGGCAAAAACAACTGTTTTATCTCCTGGGGTTTCTTGTAAAACTATGCCTCCTTTGGCTAATCCTGCGCGGGTTTGTTCTAAAGTAGTGCGGATTTCTAAAGGAGATTTACTAGCGGTGATGGTAACACCTTTGTTTTTTGTACCCAATGCCCATTCATAACAAACCTGAATACTATTAGCATCGCAAGGAAAAAGAGCAAAAATATTGCCGTTACGCATCATGCCGGCAAAGTAATTCTCGACTTCAGGGCGTTGGTGTGTCCAGCCGTTGCGCCCTTGTTCTAATGCCCCTGCGGTAAATAGAGTAATCGTAGAAGGGGTAGATCGGCGCAATTCTGCCATCGCTTGAGTAACCGTTTGCCAGATAGGTAAACCGTTGATCGCAAAAGATTCATAAGAACACCAGAGAGTTCGCGCCCCAAATAAAGCCTGAGCTGCTGCTAAGCCAGCACAAGCATCTTCGCTTAAGGGCTCATATACCTGTCCATTAGGCTGTTGAGAATAAGTTTCGTCTGGGGTAGGATGAATAATTTTTAATGCCGTGTTGATGTTTTTGATTCCTGAAGCCGCGTTACCGTCCGCATTTGCCACGATAAAGTCTTTGTCTTGTTGTCCGACATAAGCTGCGATCGCACCCATGGCAGTAGTTGCTACTTGTTTCTCTCCCCCGACTGTATATTCTTCTAAAGGAATTTCACCCAAATCGGGAATAAAATACTCTTTTTCGGTAATGGCTGTCTCGACTGCTGCACCACCATTAGAACGAACATAGTTATTGCGTACTAATTGCCAAGCTTCGGGAGTTAAAGCTCTTTCTTTTAAGGCAGCAACGATATAATCCTTGTCTACGCTGTCTCCTGGATAGAGATTATGAGACTGTGCGCCACTTTTATGTACCCCTGAACCTTTGAGCTGTTTGACAATTAGTACCGTTAGTTTACCGCCCAGTGCCGATTTTGCTGCCTTGTCCGTTGCCTCTAATACTGCCTGAGTAAACGCCATTCTACCCTCAAAAGAGAACTTAGTACTGTTTACATAGTCCCCTGGTTGATTCGTATCATCGTAATCTTTGGCATTAACTAGAATTACCTCAGCAAAACCGTTACCTTTCCAGTAAGCGATCATTTCCTCATTGGTCATCGTAGAAACCATACTATGATGTTCCTGGGAAAAGCCATTCCAGACTAAAATCGGTAGGAAGTTAGTTACCTGGGGAAATGCTGTATGAAAATGCCCAAAGCTACTCATGATGTATGGTTCACCTAGACCACCATCACCAATAGTTACGGGAAATAAAACCCCTGGATGTAGTTTTGCCCCTGCCATGGCAAAGTGTTGCCCTTGTCCCAATGGTCCTGCGGGGCTAAGTAAGCCTGGGATTTGTCCTGAAAGGTGTCCCAACAAACCGTGCATTTCGCGAAAGCGATCGCGCAGATCCTGAACGCTATTGATCCCCATTATCTCTAAAGATGTATCTAGAAAGACATTGCTATAAAAGCCTGGGGCATGATGCCCTACTTCGGTAATCAAATTTTTGTATCCCAGCATAACTAATGCAGCGATGGTATCGGCAATACTGGCAAACCCTCCTGGGTGTCCTGACTGTTTACTAGCGGTAATCTTAAGGGTTAGATAGCGTAAGGCATCGGCAGCCAACATAGTTTGATAAACTGCTGCTTTGTCTGAGGGAGAAGCGATCGCTGTTTGTCCTGATTTGATAGCTAATTCCTGTCCATACTGCTCGAAACCAGGTAAGCTTTCTGGAAAATGTTGAATACCTTGACAAAAACCGGGAATGTTAGTGGCGATGGTCATAAGAATCTATCCTTCTACGATCAAATTGCAAGTGTTAAGTAAATCTTACAGTTTTGCGGGATAGAGCAACGACCAGATCTTTCTATGGGTTGTATTGATAACTATTTATCTTTTGTAAGTGAACTATTCTAGCTGGAGAGATTCAGGCGTTAAATAAATTGTTATTGTTTAGCAAGAAGCGGCAATTTTTCTTATATATAGAAGCTTCTGACTTTGAACTAAAAAATTGCCAGTTTAAACACCAATTTACACCATAAAGTACAATACATAACTATAAAAAAAACTTCCCTAATATTCATTAAGGAAGCCCGATATCCAATTACTTATTTATCTTGTTTAGTTATTTATTAACGATCGAATAGAGAATCGACAATATCTTTTCCTTGACTCAAAATTAGTTGCTTATAAATATTGTCTTTATGCAGCATTTGTTCGTGTAATTGCACTAATAGCTCCTGAGCCTCTTCGCGAGACAGTTCTTGGACTCTACTTGCAAAAACTCGATGATTAAATTCTTGTTCTATAGACAGCTTATTTTCTAGCTTATCCATAATCTTTACCTCCATACAGGTAGCTTTGATTCAATAATTACCTAGCAAAATTTAAATTTAATAGTTGATTAATTAGGTTTCATTTAAACTATTCACTTAGCTAATTACTGATTACTTTTATATTCTAGACAAAGTCTTAATAAAATCAGCTCTACCTAAAGTAGTAATAACCGAATGTATTGCGTAAGCTAGATCCAGCTTTTTATTTATCATTAGGAAAAAAATTAGTCATGAAAATCGCCAAAGATTGAAGTAAACCTTGACGATGTTCGAGATACGCTCGATAGATAAATTTGAAGTATATAAATTATTTTTCTTTGGCTTAGTACTAAAGATAATACCTGTAGACAATTATTCTTGCTCGAGCAATTTAGTAAATTTATCTCTCACGTCCTGAATCTTCTGTTCGCATCTGGGTACAGCTACTAAACGGATGTCTATTTCTAAAACATTATCTAATCTGGTTGTTTTTTCCCATACCTTTACTTCGGCGGAAGACTCATGCTGGTAACGAAAAGTCACAACGTCTGACCCTACTTCTAAAATTTCCACATTTTTAAGCCAACCATTGCTGCTTTTAATATACAACCAAATATTAGACTGACCGATTAGTTCCGTTAGTTTGCTTTCTATAAAAACAAAATTGAATTACCTACACTATTATTAAAATATTTTATCCACTATAAGTTATATTTTTTTGCTCTGCACGAACATTCATCACAAAACTAATCTTACTTAAGATAGATGGCAAAAAGAAAATTATATAATCGTTGTGTAATATGGCATTGGAAATTAGAGCCAGTTATCAGCTTGGACTATTGCTCTTTTAGACAAGCATCAGTGAAATTAATCAAATTTTGCTAAAAAACCTCAGCTAAACTTTTCCTTAGTTAGAGGCGCGATCGCTTTATCCCTGCGTAATTTAAAATCTAGATAAAGTAATCTGAGCCTAGTTAATGTCTAATATCCAATATGTCGCCATGACTGTTGCCAACCTAGAACAGTCAGTCAAGTTTTATTCAGAAGTTCTATCTTTTCAAAAAATTAAGGATACGGAAGTTGCAGGAGAAGACTGGGAGAAGTTACAGGGAGTGTTTGGTCTGCGGATGCGAATTGTTCAGATGCAGCTTGGAGAAGAAGTTATTGCTTTGATGGAATATCTGACCCCTCAAGGAAGACCAATACCCGTAGATTCTCGTAGTAACGATCGCTGGTTTCAACACATTGCGATCGTAGTGAGCGATATGGATCGAGCTTATCAGCAGGTGCGTCAACACAATATTAAACATACCTCTACTAGTCCTCAGCAGTTGCCAGAATGGAATAAAAAACTGGGTGGAGTAAAAGCATTTTATTTTAAAGATCCTGACGGACACAATTTAGAGTTGATTCAGTTTCCACCAGACAAAGCAGATAAAAAGTGGTTAAAAGATACAGAGCAATTGTTTTTAGGAATTGACCACAGTGCAGTAGGAGTAAAAGATGCCGAGGCTAGTTTTGGTTTATATCGCGATCGCCTTAATTTAAAGTTAATGTTACAGGCAGAAAATTACGGCAACGAATTTGAACACATTACTGGTGTTTTCGGCTCAAGAGTCCAGGTAAATAGCATGAAGGGTGATGCTGGTATTGGTTTTGAATTACTAGAATATATTGCTCCTACCAATGGTAGAAATATGCCTGTAGATAGTCAGGCTAACGATTTATGGCTTTATCAAACAGTTATCTGCGTATCCGATTTAGCTACTTTAGCCGAACAATTGCGCTCTGCACCCTGTCAGTTTATCTCGCCTGGCATAATTAAAATGTCTAATAGCGAGTTGGGATTCAGTCAGGCTTTAGCAATCAGAGATTTAGATGGTCACGTTTTACATCTGGTAGAAGCGTAATGTGATGACAAAAAAAACGCTGCATTATCTTGTAAGTTAAAGTGCAGCGTCTATTTATTTAGGGGAATATTATCAAGATAAAAGCTAAGAGCTATTTAAGATAGTCCCTCCAATTGAGTAGTAACGACTCGCAATTTCAAAGTGCGATCGCCTCGCTTAACGGTAAACTGGAGATTCTTATCTAAACCACTGCCGTCAACGATGGTTTGCAACTGACTTGCATCAGTAACTGCCTGACCATCAATAGCGGTAATTACATCACCCAAGCGTAATCCTGCTGCCTCTGCTGGAGTGCTGGGTAAAACTCTGACGATCAAGACTCCTTCAACTTCAGGAATAGTAAAGGGAGAATTGGGATTACTGTTGTTTTTCTGGGCTAATTCTGGAGTTAGCGTCAGCATCTGCACCCCAATATAAGGATGAGGAACTTGCTTACCCGCAGCTAAAGTATTAGTGATCGATCTTGCCTGATCGATTGGTATAGCAAAGCCAATGCCGTTAGCATCAGGGCGAATTGCCGTATTAATGCCAATTACCTCTCCCCGTTGATTTAATAATGGTCCGCCAGAATTACCGGGGTTAATTGCTGCATCAGTTTGCAGAAAGTCGATGCGCTTATCAGGGATACCAACCTGAGCTGAGGAGCGAGTTAAAGTACTAATAATGCCTAAAGTAACGGTGTTATTTAAACCTACGGGGTTTCCCACAGCGATCGCCCAGTCACCAACCTGAACATTTTCCGAATTACCCAAAGGAGCAATAGGGAGATCTATCCCCGAAGCTTCAATTTTGACTACTGCCAAATCTGTAACTTCATCTGTGCCTTTGACCACTCCTTCAAATTCTCGTCCATCTTTGAGTGTAACCGTCACTCGCTCTGCGCCACTAACTACGTGAGCATTGGTCAAAACAATACCGTCTTTTTGGGTAATAAATCCTGAACCTTGTCCCCGTACCTGCCTTTCTGGCGGCATCGCACCGCCCAAGCGATCGCCAAAAAATTCGCGAAAGAAGGGATCTTCAAATAAAGGATCCATTCTGGTGGCAACGGTTCTCTCTGTATCAATTCTGACTACTGCTGGACCTGTTTTTGCCACCGCTTCTGCCACAAAACTACCAGAATTACTGGCAACAGGTGCTTGTGCCAGAATTGCTGGTTCGCTCTTGAGAGCAATAGGATTCTGCTTATAGTTTAATTTAAAGTTCAAAGGTAATGTGTCCGCCTGGGAAGACATTACTCTAATGGTGCTAAAAGTCAAAATGACTCCTAAAAAAAGTGCTGTAGCGTGGCTAGCCACTTTACCTAGAAATCGCTTGTTTTTCATTATTGGTCAATTTGAATTTATTCAATTATTCATACTTTCATATCATAGCCTGACTAAATATTTGATTTCTTAATTTGCGATCGAGGTTATCGGCCTACAATTTAGGAACTATTAGGAAAGCTCAAGCAGTTTGAGCGCCGAAATATTTATGGCTTATTATCTATTACCTCTGGTCAACTTAAAACGATAAACTAATTTGCAATAATCTTTCATTGTTATTGATGCTTGCCATGGTAAATAGTCCTAGTTCTCCTAACTCGTATGCAATTGATTTTGGCACTAGCAATACCACGATCGCTCGTTGGAACATGGCTACAGGAAAAGCTGAACTGGTGAAGCTACCTGGTTTATCTCAAGAGTTTAGCTCTCTACCTCCTTTAATTCCTAGTTTGATTTATGTAGAAGATGCCGCGCTGGAAAAGATTATGGCAGGACAAACAGTGCGCGATCGCGGTTTGGATCTAAAGAGTGATTTGAGATTTTTTCGTAATTTTAAACGGGGCATCGGTACTGAAATTCAGGGCTTTTTACCCGAACTGGATGGTCAAAAGATCTCTTTTGAGCAAATCGGGGAATGGTTTTTACGCGAGTTGATTACCAGTCTTCAGGGAGAAACGGCGGAAGATCTAGAATCTTTGGTTTTGACTGTTCCCGTTGATAGCTTTGAATCCTATCGTCAATGGCTGATGGAAATCTGTCAGTCATTGGCGGTAAAACAAATTCGGATTTTGGATGAGCCTACTGCTGCTGCTTTGGGCTATGGTGCAGCAGAGCGAGAGTTGTTACTGGTAGTGGATTTTGGTGGCGGTACGGTTGATTTTTCTTTAGTAAGGCTTTCGTCTAAAAATCCTCAAAGTGGTTATTTGCTTAAGTGGGGTCAAAAAATGCTGGGGAAAAATACTGCCCAACAAAAGAACACGGCTCAGGTAGTTGCTAAAGCGGGAGATAATCTGGGTGGTGCAGATATTGATAATTGGTTAGTGGATTATTTTGCTACTACTCAGGAACTGCCTAAATCTGCCTTGACTACCCGTTTGGCTGAGAGGCTCAAGATCAAGCTCTCTAGCAGTGAGTCAGCTAAAGAAGTTTACTTTAATGATGAAACCTTTGAAACTTACGATCTGAGCTTGGATCGCGATCGCTTTGAGACTATTTTAGAACAGCAGGGTTTTTTTGCCCAACTTGATGGTTTAATGGAGCGAGTATTGCAGCAGGCTAAACGTAATGGTATTGTAGCTACCGATATCGATTCAATATTACTGGTGGGTGGTTCGGTACAGATTCCCGCCGTACAAAATTGGATCGAGCAGTATTTTGATAAAGCTAAGATAAAGAACCAACTTCAGTTTGAGGCGATCGCCACAGGTGCATTACAAGTGTCTCAAACCGCTGAGGTACAAGACTTTTTATATCATAGCTATGGCATTCGCTATTGGAATCGTAAAACCAACAGCCATGATTGGCATCCGATTATTAAAACTGGACAACCTTATCCGATGCAGCAGCCAGCCGAACTGGTTTTGGGAGCTTCTCAGCCCAATCAGAGCAGTATTGAGCTGATTATTGGCGAATTGAGTATGGACACCGCTACTGAAGTGTATTTTGATGGCGATCGCCTAATTACTCGCACTGTAGAGGGTAATCATAACAAAGTTCAGCCGTTAAACGACCGTGAGGGAGCGAGGACTATTGCTCGGCTTGAACCAGTGGGAAACCCTGGCAGCGATCGCCTTAGACTATTATTTAACGTCGATCGACAGAGGTACTTACGTATTACGATCAAAGACTTATTGACTCAGAAATCTTTACTGAATAATTACATAGTAGTCAAGCTAAATTAACGAAGCATACTGTAATATGTACTTATGTGAAATCAACCAGGGCTAAATTTTGTAATTTTGTTTAATTTCACAGAATATTTGTACATTTAGGAGGTCTTAGCTTGACTACAATCGACTGAACCTTAATTATGTTTCAATAATAGCTACCGTTTAGCTATGCTCAATATTTCAAATCTGCAATTTCATACTTCATAGCAATCTAAATACTACATTAATAGTTTTCAGTACAATGACTAGTTTAGTTATTATGCTCTAGTAATAATTACATAAGGGCATTAAATTCAAAAGTTCAACGTAAGAAAAGTAAAAGTAAGAATATTGCAGCATAGTAACTACCTGTCCCAGACAACAGAAAATCACAAAAATAATGAACTATAAGCGGGTAAATATATTAAATATTCCTATCGATAATATAGGAATGTACGAGCTTTTAGATAGGTTGCAAAATGGTGGAGTTGTATTTACACCTAACGTAGATCATCTGGTCAAGCTACAGAAAGATCGTGAATTTTATCAAGTATATCAAGATGCCGATTATCGAGTGTGCGATAGTCAATTGATTTTATATGCCTCGCGCTTTTTAGGACAGCCAATTGACGAAAAAGTATCGGGTTCGGATTTATTTCCCGCTTTTTACCACTGCTACAGTAGTGATAAGAACGTTAAAATATTTTTGTTGGGCGGTTTGGAAGGCGTAGCCGAAAAAGCTAGTCGTAGAATCAATGCTAAAGTTGGGCGCAATATGGTTATTGGTTCTTATTCTCCTCCTTTCGGCTTTGAAAAAGATCCCGCAGAGTGTAGCAAGATTGTTGAGATAATTGATCGCTCTGGAGCTAATGTCTTGGCAGTGGGAGTCGGCGCACCCAAGCAGGAAAAATGGATTGGTAAATATAAGGCTAGCTTACCAAGAGTTTCCACTTTCTTTGCGATTGGCGCAACTTTGGACTTTGAAGCAGGAAACCTGCGTCGAGCTCCTGCATGGATGAGTTCAGCTGGTTTAGAGTGGCTTTATCGCTTAATTTTAGAGCCTGGTAGACTTTGGAGAAGATATTTGGTAGAAGATCTTGGGTTTTTTGCGTTAATTTTGCGCCAGAAACTTAATTTAAATCGTAAAAAAACTTTTTTGAGAAAAACTTATTTGAATCAAGACAATTAATGTTTGATTACATTCTGTTTTGATAGTGCATGGCAACATCAAACTAGGTTCTTTCTTGGTTAAATTTCGTGCCAATATAAGAAAGGCAGTTTAACCTTTGTAAGTACCTAGGCGAAACGGACGGCTTTAATTCCTGAGGCAACCTTACAAATCGCGTCCTCATTAATTGCACATTTGATTTTGCCTTTCCCCTTTCGCCTTTCCCCGATCTCAACTAGGAAATTTATTTTGCACGACTACTTAAGTAACTTCACCTTAATAATTCTTAGTTGAGATCGCAAGTTAATAATTTTTAATATTGCTAAATTATGCTTAAAATTGCTTAGTCGATAATAACTAAATTTAGTTAACAAGCCAAAATTTATTTGAGTTGACGTACTTGGTTGATTGAGAAATTATTCCAATAACTATAGTTCTAATTAACTAAGCTAGAAAATTAATTTGGAACTTGAAGTTTTGATTTATAAGCGTAAATTAAGCCAACTTGCTGTAGCCGAAATGCTATATGTGAGACATAATAAGTTATGGGTAAAGGTCATTGAGGAATTACTAATGTTGGAAAAAATCGTGTTAGCTGGAATTATTACTTTTTGTGTTTACTTGTTTTTGAATTTGAGTAGCAAGTCTTCCAATAGACCAAGTTTAGACGCTCGAAAAGAGGTGATTAATCGCATTGTCTAGGTTTCTTTATAGTTGAATATTGTTAAAAAATTGTTAAACAGTGCCATTAGTTTGGCTAATTGTTAAGCTATTCTAAAGCAGCTTTTTAGTGCCAATTTTGTAGCTTGCTGGTGTAATTTTTTAACTGGTTTAAAGCGCGATCGCGCTGTTTTTCAAATCCTGCCGCGATCGCAATAGAGCAAATTCCTGTTAGTAATCCTATTACCCATTTCAAGAAAGAATAAGTTACTACCAAGATAATTAGCTGATGTATAACGGTTATAATTAGTGTGATTGTTCCTGTAAACAAAAAGGCTCTAACTTTAAAACCTAGACCAATAAAAATAAAGGCAAAGGCGATCGCGCCAGTCATGATTCCTGGTTGTTCAAACAACGCAAATATACAAATAATGCTGCTGCCGACAAGACGAAGATAGTGACGTTGTTGGCGATAAGATTGATAGTAGGGATCGTATTGGGCGATATATAAAATTGATAAGCTGATGATCCCCGCTATCCAAATAAATTCAGTATTGTATTGCCAAACTAGTCTAATTATCGCCCAGTTAATCAATCCGAGGCTGATATAGCTCCAGCGGATATTTCTTTGCGCATAAGCAATGCGCAGATAAAACAGGGCAGTAACTAGCAGGCTAAGAGAAGATATATCTTCTGCCATCACCAACGCCATTAGCGCTGGGATAATTAGGGCTGTGCGTCGCCAGGGAGTTGCTCGCCAGCCAAAGTTTTGCCAGGGTATTTGATAAATTAACCAAGCGACGGCGCAGGTAAAGATAACTCGCCAAGGATCGAAGAGGCTTAATCTGCTAATAATGAGACGACTGTAAACTAAAGTAGCAGCAATTTCGACTAATCCGATATATACCCACCAGTCTTTAGCCTCAGATGAATCTGCCTGACGATCTTTACCCTGAATTACAGCATAAGCACCTAAACAAAAGCTAGTAGCGATACTAACTAGAGTAAGACGGGGCATAACACTTTCGATCGCCACACCAGCAGCAAAAACTTTAAGCACACTACCAATCGCCCAGTGTATATGAGCGATGAGAATAACTTTGGCTAGACGAAGATTGAAGAGAGTTGGATATTGGCGTTGACGATACCACCATGCACCAAGACGATAGCTAAAGGCGATCGCGGCAGCGATGAAAGCTAATATGGTTAAACCATCGGCGACACTACCCCCTGGTGCAGATTGCATCTGGTAAATTACTAATTCATAAATACCTAAAGAGATACCTGCAAAGCCGAAATAATTAATTACGGCATTGGCTCGATCGTTGTTTTGTTGTGTATTAATCAAGATAAAAGCTGCACCCAGACTTAACCATCCTGTATAGGCATTAAAAGCTGAAAGTCGCCAGATTAATCCCAAAGCAGCGTAAATCAGAGGTATATGAGCTAGATTTAACCTTGCCCAAGGGCAATCAGATTGAGCTAACCTGCCTAATACACCCAAAGCCACTAATCCCAAGACGATATTAGTAGTAGCGAAAAGGAAACTGCTTTGTCCCAAAAGCATGACTAACCCGACGGCAAATAATCCCCATAGCCAAGTTAAAGTGTATAAAACTAAATTATTAGGCTGCTGGCGATAACGCCAGAAGATTGCACTAATCAGTAAACCACTGGTTAACAAATACTGCCAATAAACGCCAAAATCACGCAGATCTAGATAAATAATGCTGACAATAGCTATTGCCAACGTAATTAAAGCGATCGCCCAATAGTCTGCTGCGGCAATATATTTATTAATTAGTTTAAAATTTCTGGTTTCTGCCCCAACCCCTAACAACCCGTGGGCGCTACGTTGGGAGATATAAGAAAATTTGGGGGCATCGATCGCTCTTTTTAGATAAAAACGAAATTGGTACAAGCCGAGAATAGTCGCCCCACCTATGGGCAATAAATTCCCATAACTGATAAGATTGTTGCCGATGAAACTACTAAGCAGACTAGCAACAAGACTTAAGACAAACCCTAAATGAATTATGGCAATTATAGTGCGACGTAGATTAAAGGCGTTAAGTGACATTAATCCTGTCGCTGTAGCCAAACCAATAAATCTGGTTTCAGGCGAGCCAAATACTAATAATTGAGCCACGATTAAAGCAAGACAGCTAATCATAGTTGCCAAGCGACGTTGCCTGATGTTGCGAGTGTTTTTGGCAACCAGAGTTAACATTACAGGGGTAATTAACCAAACTAATCCCCAACGAAAAGCATTAGGTGTAGAAGCTTCGATATCTGCCAGGAAACAGGTGTAGCTGACAGCACTAAGTAATAAGCCAAAATGCCAACAACTTTGCTCGAGTAAGGAAAAATGAGAGTTAGGTTTAATCCTAGGTTGTTTGACTCGGCGGATATAAACAATCCACTCGATCGCCATTAAAGCGACAAAAATACTTCCCCAGACGGATTTACTCAAGTCGGGTAAAATAACAGCGATCGCCTGAGCTATTGTAATTAATCCTAGCAGGTGAGTTAGATAAATCAAGCTACTTCTAACTGGCTGACGAAGATGCGCAACATAACCTAAAGTAAGAGTGGAAAAAACTAAGTTAAGCGATCGCCAAGTAGGATTAGATAGACTGAGACAGGTTAAGACAATACCTAGAAGTAAAATCAAATATTCGGTATACAAAGCTAGCTGGAGTTTCTGCCGTCGATATAGCCAGGTAGCAATGAAGACAAATAATATTATATAAGGAAATAGAGTTACTCCCAACACCGACTCAGGAAAATATTCAGTTTTACCAACCGCAACAGACAGATCTAAAGCCTGGTTACGTAAGCTATGAGGAATTAATTCTTTGGAGATATAGAGCGTTTGTAAGCCAATCAAGAAGATAGCGGTTAGATCTTGCTTACGCCAATACAGCGTTAGACGTTGACTAAATAGATGAATTACCAAGGCACTGATGCTAACAGTTTGCCAAAAGAATAATGGCGAATTAGTAATACCTGCGACAATCGATATTAACCAAGTTAGAGTAAATAAAATCAGACTGAATACTTGACAGATTTTGCGCCCCCAAGCCTCAGCAACCGCTGCTTCTTGCCGATCTAGGGGAATAACGATTTTCTTTGCCTGAGCTAAATAAATCGTTGCCAACAGCCAGGCTAAAAAAGCGATCGCTAAACAATAATTAGGCGCAAGCTCGGCATTAGTTATTATTTTTCGGACTAGTAATAATGACCATGCTGCTAAGATAAATAATAAATTGACCAGAGGATATTTCTGTTGTGGGAGTAAAAAACGATAGTGAATTAAGCAAATTGCCATCATCCCCCCATAAATCGAAACTAATGGCAATAAGGGTATTTGCCAGCCAAGATGTATATAGCTGAGTAATAAAAGCAGCGGGATTAAAAATCCACTTCTGTTGCTTTTTTTTGGTAAAGGGGAAAGATAAACAATTGCTGTTAAAATAATTGCAGCCACCGCAATTACCAGCCAATCTATCGGGTTATTGCCCAACCCTAAATGGTTAATCGCCCAAAAGTTAATTGGTATTAATAAAGTTGCGATCGCCCCTATTGTCTGAGAAGTTAGTTTTAAACTATTGTGTTTACTCGTCCAAAAGCCAGTACCCCAAAACCCAATAGTATAAGCTAGAAGAATTAAATATTGCCCAACTTTGGGAAAGTTTTGCCATTGGCTAGCAGCCAAAACACTTGAAGAAATAACAACTAAAAATATACCTAAAAATAATAGCCAGCGAATGCTTAATTCATCTAAAAATCCTTGTAAAATACGAGCAAAAATATTCGCTGATTTGGCAGTTTTAACTAAAACCTTTTCTTCCGTCTCTAAAATAGTTTGCGTCGGAGCGAGAATAGGTTTAACTACTTCTATATCGGGCAAAGCACAGCTTAAATGATTACGACTTAGCTTTTTTACTTGTTCCTGGCTAATTAAGTTTAACTGCAACCACTGTTCCAAACCATCTAGTAATCTTGGTTGGTTAGCTTTAATATATATCTCTATACTTAGCCAAGCATTATTTTGAGACTCAGACTGACGATTACTACTCGTTTCGCTTGTTTCTGCTGAGAAGCGATCGCCCTGAAACTCATTATTAGGATTGGTATAATCGCCATTCGAGGACATAAGAAATTGGAAGTTAACTTACGCCTTATTTATATCTTAGCTTGTTTAAGTTTGGCATAGTATAATAACGGAAAATATCTTAAATAAACAGTTATTACATTCTAAGTTAACTTGATTTAAACAGGTCATATTTCCAGTAAATTTACACTTTTTAAAGAGAATAATCTGGTTAAATCGATATGATTTAATACCAGTTAACTTAATTATAATGCTGTTGATTATTTATCGAACTAGCAGAATACAACAGCCAATCTAAAATATATTTATTTATAGGGTTGTCTAACTGCAAGATGATTTGGATTAGATCGCAATTAATAATTCTTGCCGTCTTTTAGTCTCTCAATCAGTCTAAACCATACCATAATCAGATGAACGTCTTATTTGACACTATCAAACGATTGATGCCGATTGAGAACGATTCCACCAATAATTGCCGACAAAATACCTGCGCCAATAAAGCCTAAATCCCAAGCCAGCTGATGTACTCCTGGTTTGACGTGATGAATTTGCAGAAGATGATGACTTAGAATACCTTCGGTGATATTAAACATACCTGCGCCAATGCAAAAAGCACCGATAAAAGTTGAGGTGGACAAATCTACATCATCTCTTCTTACCGCTAACCATAATACGATTAATCCAGCTAGAGTCATCAGCCAGTCTACAAGATGGAACAAACCATCGCCTAAAGTGTTTAGTTCTAAACCAGCAACAGTATTACTACTTTCAACATTCGTAAACATATGATGCCATTGCAGCAGCTGATGAAAAACAATCCCATCAAAAAAGCCAGCTTGTCCTAAACCCAGTAAGATTCCTGCAATAATTAAAGGCTGACGATTTAAGCGACCAATATTTTCGGATTTCATTTTTTAGTAATCAATTATTAAAGCGAAAGTTAAGGTGTTTTTAATGATTCAAACTTTGGATTCAATCGTGCTATGTTTTCAATACTGAGCTTTTCGAGCTGATTTTTTAAATCTTAAAATAACTAATCGATCGCTTTATCTATCGCTAGAAATAAATAATTTTAAAGCAAATTTTAAAGCAAACTGTTGCCAAAATTAACCTCACTAAAATTTAAGGATCTGCAACTTTAGTCGGATGCAAATTTTCCCCCTTTTCAATCTTTGGCTTACTGTAGATGAATTAGCTTTATTTCTCCCTCTTTGAGCAGAAGCAAAGATTTAAGCGATCGCACTAGAGTAATACTAATTATCAAGTAATATTATCTCTGATTAAAAAAACATATGAGCGATACCACTGTCAAAAAAGTTAATTCCGCTACCTCTCCAACAGGTGCAATGAATCAAAAATATTTGGTTTCAGGTAAAAGTATGGCAATGCGTCTTTGGGAGCAAGAGCAACCAGGAGAGCCAAAACCACAACAAGCCAGAGAATATGAAACAGTCGGTTATGTTATTGGGGGAAAAGCAGAACTACATTTAGAAGATCAGATAATTAAACTAGAGCCTGGAGATTCTTGGCTAGTACCAAAAGGTGCATCTCATACTTATAAAATCACTGAATCTTTTACAGCAGTTGAAACTACTAGTCCTCCTGCTAGGATTCATGATAGAGATGAATCGTAGAAGCAGTTTGGCTTTGCTGCTGATTCAATATTTTTTGGTTTAGACTAGATTAATATATAGAGCGATCGCCTAAGTTTAGTTGAACGGTGGGGTGGGCAAACAATTGGACTTTGGAATTGGATACAAGCTTAGTATTGCCCACCGAGAAAAAGAAATTAACTACTTTAAGTACTAAAGTATCTTGCCACAGGGTGATAAGCAATAATCGCTGTAGTAGATTGTTCGGGATAAAGTTGTTCGCTTTCGTCCATATACATACCGATGCGCTTGGTATCTAAAAGATCTAATTGCTTATATTGATCTTCAATATTTGGACAAGCAGGATAACCAAAACTATAGCGCGAACCCCGATAACGTTGCTGCAAAACATCGCGGATGTTACTGGTTTCTTGCGCTTTAAAGCCTAACTCGCTGCGGATTTTAGCGTGTGTCCATTCTGCTAAAGCTTCTGCCATTTGTACAGCCATACCGTGATAATAAAGATAGTCTGTATAGTTGTCGGCTTTAAATAGCTTTTGGGCATATTCGGTAGCGACTTCCCCCACTGTTACCGCCTGCATTGGGAAGACATCGATTTTACCCGATTCTCTAGTTGCAAAGAAATCGGCGATGCAAAGGCGTTTACCAGATCGCTGACGAGGAAATTCAAAAGATGTGACCAACTTACCGCTATCTTTTGGATCGTAAACATATAAAATATTACCCTCAGCATTACAAGGAAAATAACCATAAATTACTGTGGGATGCAATAAATCATCTGTAACAATTCTTTGTTGCCATTCTTCTAAAATCGGATCGACTTTTCTGGCTAAAAACTCATCATATTGTTCCCGCGACTGTTCTTTAGGCTTGCGGAATTGCCATTGTCCGACGAATAAAGCTTGTAAATCCAAATAAGGGAATACTTCTTCAATAAGAATGTCTTCAGGTTTTAAAATTTTTGTACCCCAAAAAGGAGGAGTAGGGCGATCGATATCTAAACTTACCTCATCAGAACGCTTCGTATCTGTTACTAAAGGTTCTGGTTTTTTACTAACCTCATCAACAAAAATCTTATCCTGATTTTCCCCTTCAAACGGCTTTGATTCTCCTCCTTCTTCTTCCGAAGTAAGAGCAACTTCGTTTAAAAATCCTTGAAGATCGTCCCAATTACTATCAGCCTTCGCTGGCATTAATTTCTCCATAAAATGCAAATCGGCAAACGCATCTTTGCCATAGATAACTTTACCTTTATAGACATTTTGGCAATCTTGATTAACAAATTTAGGTGTTAAAGCAGCACCACCCAAGATAATAGGAACAGTAATACCTTTTTGATTAAAAGTTTTTAGATTATCTTTCATAAAAGCGGTAGATTTCACTAATAGCCCACTCATAGCAATACAGTCTGGCTGGTGTTCTTCATAAGCTTGAATAATATTTTCAACTGGTTGTTTAATACCTAAATTAATTACTTTATAACCATTATTTGAAAGGATAATATCAACCAGATTTTTACCAATATCATGAACGTCACCTTTAACTGTAGCAATGACAAATTTACCTTTACCACTATCGTCAGCTTCTTCTTTATCCATGTGTGGTTCTAAATGCGCCACCGCAGCTTTCATAGTTTGCGCCGACTGAAGTACAAAGGGAAGTTGCATCTGTCCCGACCCAAATAATTCTCCCACAACTTTCATGCCATCTAAGAGAAATATATTGACAATATCTAACGGTGGATATTGTTGTAAAGCTTCATCCAAAGCTTCATCTAAACCAATACGTTCGCCGTCAATAATATGCTGTTTTAATCTTTCTTGAATAGGTAAATTTTTATCAACTGCTTCAGTCTTTTTAGTTTTCTGACCAGCGAATAAAGTTGTTAGTTCACCTAAAGGATCATAAGTACAGATATCGCCATCAAATTCTCGTCTGTCATAAATTAAATCAGTACAGATTTTCTGATGATCGGGCTTAATTTTTGCCAAAGGTAAAATCTTACTTGCGCTAACAATAGCGGAATCTAATCCTACCTGCATACATTCATATAAAAAGACGGAATTTAATACCTGTCTGGCAACAGGATTTAAACCAAAGGAAACATTAGATACTCCTAATAAAATATGACAGCCTGGTAATTCTTCTCTAATTCTTTTAATTGCTTCAACGGTTGCTTTGGCATTTTCTCTGTCTTCTTCTATACCAGTGGATACAGGTAAAGCCAGGGGATCGAAAAAGATTTCGTGGGAGGGAATACCATAGGCTACAGCTGCATCATAAACGCGTTTAGCAATCTCAAACTTTTTATCCGCAGTACGTCCCATACCATCTTCATCGATAGTACCAACAACTACTGCTGCACCATATTTTTTCGCTAAATCTAAGACTTGATAAAATCTTTCTTCTCCATCTTCGTAATTAGTGGAGTTGAGGATACATTTCCCACCAGCAACCTTTAACCCCGCTTCCATCTTTGTCCATTCAGTGGAGTCAAGCATTAAAGGAAGAGTGACATTATTAACTAGACGAGAGGCTAATTCATGCATATCCTTTTCCCCATCTCTTCCCACATAGTCCACGTTAACATCAAGGATGTGCGCGCCTTCTTTTACCTGAGACTTAGCCAGAGAAACTAAACTATCCCAGTCTTCTGCATTGAGTAATTCTCGACATTTTTTAGAACCACTGGCGTTTAATCTTTCTCCCACAATCAAGAAAGAATTATCTTGCACATAGGGTTGGGTACTGTAAATCGAGGCTGCGGAAGGTTCGTAATTCGGATGACGTTCTTTGGGTTTTAAATCTTGCGTCATCTCGGCTAAGGCTTTGATGTGCTCAAACCTCGTACCACAACAACCCCCAACTATTTGCACTCCCAAATCTTCCACGAAGTGCATTAATGCCATACGCAATTCCATTGGTGTAAGTCTATAGTGCGCCTGTCCCCCTACATTTTCAGGTAACCCAGCATTGGGGACACAAGAAACAACAAACGGCGAATGTTCCGACAGATACTTGATATGATCCTTCATTAAATCAGGGCCTGTAGCGCAGTTTAAACCCAAAATATCAATAGGATAACGTTCTAGTATCGCTAAAGCTGCATCAATTTCTGTCCCCACTAGCATTGTCCCCATCTGTTCCATCGTCACCGAAACCATCAGGGGAACTCGCGCACCTTTTTTGGCAAATACCTCTTCTATTGCATTTAACGCTGCTTTAATCTGTAATACGTCTTGACAAGTTTCAACTAATAATAAATCAACACCACCGTCATACAATGCTTCAGCTTGTTCGACATAGGCATTTTTTAGACTGTCAAAATCAATATGTCCCAAGGTGGGTAACTTAGTACCAGGACCCATCGAACCAGCGACAAAACGAGGTTTTTCAGATGTAGAGTATTCTGTAGCGACTCGTTTAGCTAATTCCGCAGCAGCTTTATTGAGATAGTAAGCCCGATCTGCTAAATCGTATTCCGCTAAAACTAATTTAGTGCCCCCAAAAGTATCGGTTTCAATGACATCCGCACCAGCTTCTAAAAATCCTCGGTGTACGTTCTCCACCGCCTTTGGTTTGGTATGTACGAGATATTCATTACATCCTTCATATTCAGCACCACCAAAATCTTCAGCAGTGAGGTTTTGTACTTGCAGGTTTGTACCCATCGCACCATCAAATACTAACACGGGGCGATTTGGGCTATTAAGGCGATTTAAAAAAAGGTTGTCCATTGCTAGCGACTGCTGATCGACAGGTGAATTGATGTTAAGTCTTATTATATGGTTGTCTTTGAAAAAAAGGGAGTTTATCTTGATATTGCACTTTGAACTGTAGATTTTTTTCTCAGGCAAAGTAGCAAAGAGGTTTTAGAAAGAGTTTTTCAAGATAAAAAACACAAAATTTATTTTTTTTGATGCACAATCAGATATTTTTGGGAAATCTATATATAGAAATCACACATATTAATTTCTTGAATTTATTATGGGTTTATTTGATGAATTTTCCAGTGTTCGTACCGCAAGAACTACTGATTTAAGTCCAGCAGAATCTTTTGCAGGAATTATGTTAGCAACTATTGCTGCTGACGGATATCTTGCGGATGAAGAAATTCGCAACTTGATATCAACTTTGTATAGAATGAAATTGTTTCAAAGTTATCCTAGCGATCATGTTTCTAGGATGATTGACAAACTAATGAAAATTATTCAAACTCAAAGTGCAGGTTCATTATTAAAAGTTGCAGTTTCATCTCTTCCAGAGTATTTACATGAAACCGTTTTTGCTGTGGCAACTGATTTAATACTTTCTGATGGCGAAGTTTCCGAAGATGAAGAAGCAGTTTTATCAAAACTCTGTAAATCTTTATCAATTTCTCAGGAAACAGTTAATCAAATAATCAAAATTATGATTATAAAAAATAAAGGATAGATAAAAAATTTTAGTGATGATACAAAGAAGGAAAAGTTTAAAATTTCATAGCTTATTGTAATTCATTAATTTTGCTTTTCCTTCAACAATTTGTTATTTGGCTAATATAGCAGCAGTTATTAATTTATTTTGATTTTTGTTCCAAAAATTGTTTCATGTTTAATTAGTTGTTTTAACTGAGCAGTCGTACTAAGATTTATCAGTTTTTACAGCAAAGGACGCTCACACTAACTAACTATCAATCTAAATACGTCATGACAAAGAGTATTGATTTCCAGTCACCAGCTGATTTTACTTAGCTTCTTCCAACTGATCCAAGCGCAACCAGACATTAGGAGTAGGAACATAAAACTGAATTAGAGCATATTCATCATTTAGCTCTAAAATCTGCCCTTTGCTGTCGAATAAATAAGAGGGAAGCCTAGCATCACTTGCCTTCGCTTCTAGACTGCCTGCGATTTTTTCTTTAACTACACGAACTAGTGAACCTTTTTTAATGCCTGCCATAGTTATTGACTGTGATTATTGTGCTAATTTCAACTTAAATTATATAGAGTTTGGTCAACCTCTATAGACTGACATTAAGATAGTGTGATATCTTCCCAATGCTATTTGCTGCTTCGGCACAGTGATTGCAGCCAGTCTAGTAAAAGTGAATTAAATATTTCTGGATACTCATCATGGGGACAATGCCCAGCATTTTCTAATTCTATTAATTTTAAACGAGTATTGAGAGAGGCGATCGCCTTAGCCTGTCTGGCAGGTATCATTTTATCTTGCAGCCCCCAGACCAAAAGCATTGGCACCTCAATTTGAGGTACTAAATCTCTAACTGATTTGGCAAAACTAGCTTTTCTGATGCTGCGCGACAAACGAAACAAAGTTTGCTCAGATCCTCGATCATAAGCAGGGCTAGATAAGATTTCTACCAATTCATCGGTAACAGCTTCTTTATTAGGATAGGCTATTGCTGCCCATTTACGAATTATCTTGGGTCTTCTAACTAGTTTAAGAATACTTTTGATTAATAAAGGAGAGGCAAATAAGTTTTCAATAGCAGTTACTAGAGGACTCATCAGAGGCGGTAGCATATCTTCTCGCACCGATACATCGGGTAAACTGATCATGACTAAACCCCTAACCATTTCAGGATAAGTAGCTGTGGTGTTGAGGGCAACTAACGAACCAATGGAGTTACCTACTAAAATTACTGGCGTACTAATAAAAGTTTGCCAAAAATCATGGACTTGTTCTGTCCACAAAGCTGCACTGTAGTCTATATCTGCCTTTCTCGATGCCCCAAAACCGAGTAAATCTATAGCGTATACGGTATGTTTTTGAGCAATGACAGGTAAGTTGTGGCGCCAATGTTCGATGCTGGCACCAAAGCCATGAATAAAGATGATCGGAGGATATACACTGGAAGCTAAATTTTTTTTAGCTCTGAGGTAACTATAACGAGTCTGCCATCCTCGCCAAACCCAGTCTCTTTGGTTACCAACACGCTCTTGCCAAGCTTGGTATATAGTCAAATTACTTACTTAAAAAATATTTACACGATAGACTTGCACTATTCAAAGTGTATCTAATACTAGATTGAAGATAAGCCAAAGTCGAAAATAAAACTAACTTAATATTCTATTAATAACAAGATCGGTAAAATGGGAGATGATACGAGTTTTTATCATCAATAATTTTTAGTTCACATTATCACTAACATAAAAGGAAAGACAAAATACGCCTGTGAGAGATAGAAGACGCAGTAACAATAGTCGCGATCTAACCAAAACTAACGAAAGAATTCGCTTCCCCGAAATTCGTGTTATCGACTCCGAAGGTGAGCAACTAGGGATCATCACCCCAAAAGAAGCTCTCGCTAGAGCTCAAGAAAAAGGCTTAGATTTGGTCTTAGTTAGCGAAACCGCCAAACCCCCTGTCTGTAAAATTATGGACTACGGGAAATATAAGTACGAGCAAGATAAAAAACTAAAAGAAGCTAAGAAAAAACAGCACAACGCTGACGTTAAAGAAGTGAAGATGCGTTATAAAATTGAAGAGCATGACTATAACGTGCGCGTCAAAAATGCTCAGCGCTTCCTTAAATCAGGAGACAAGGTTAAGGCAACAATTAGCTTCCGTGGTCGAGAAATTCAGCACTCTAGGTTAGCGGAAGATTTGCTGCGTCGCATGGCAAAAGATTTGGAAGAGTATGCTGAAGTACAGCAGTTTCCCAAAAGAGAAGGTCGCAACATGATGATGATGCTATCACCGAAAAAGTAGTTGATGCTTTGGTACAGATTTTAAGGATTGATTTTGGCTTTAATTGATAAGCTTTGCGCCTGGAAAATTTCTCAAAGTTTTTCAAAAGCAGATAGAGAAGGGCAAGTTGCTCTTCTCTTTTTATATTTTGATTTAATTTGCTTAAGAGTCAATCAATTAACTTTGGTTAGCTTTAGTATCTTGAACCGCGATCCAAAATAAAATTACCGTTAAGGGAATGCTGGCAGCCAAAATCAGACCAGTCACCATGCTACCTAACTCTGGATTGCCAGAAGATAGTTCAAAAACTGAACCCACGGCTGCGATCGCACTAATGCAACACAACAGCAAGCATACACCACTTTTCGGTGTCATTGAAATCATTTGATTAACTCCTCTTGTTGTCAGCCGATTTTATTTATTTACTTTTTCACAGGCTTTACTGCGCTAACAGCAAAACCATTTTTGTTTAACTCGTCATTTAGAGCTAGGTTATTTTCAACTCGGTCTACAAACATTACACCATTAAGATGATCCATTTCGTGCTGAATTGCACGAGACAGTAAACCACTAGCTTCCAGTTTACAGGGTTTACCTAATTCATTTTTATAAGATATTTCAATCGTATCAGGACGAATTACTTCTAAATAAACTCCAGGGATGCTCAAACAACCTTCTTCGGAGTTACAAAGGTTGTTACCAGAGTTGATGATTTTAGGGTTAATCAAAACCAGGGGAGGCTTATCTGGCTGGTCTAAATCAATATCAATGACGATAAGCTGCTTATTAATACCTACTTGAGGTGCTGCTAAACCTATACCATCAGCACTATACATAGTTTGCAGCATTTCTTTAATTATATAGCGAAGCTGGTCATCCACTTTGGCAATACGTTTAGCAGGTTGGCGTAAGACGCGATCGCCTAAGTAGTGAATATTTAATGGCGGTTGTGCTAATTTTTTCTTTTCTACTGTTACAACAGTGGTCATATTATCCGATAGCGCAATCTAAATTTTTCTTATTTATATTTTATCGCTAATTAAAAATTATCTTATGTAATAACCAGGAGGGCATAATCAACTGCCCAGTAAGCAAGAGTAGCGATCGCAAAAACAATCAAATTTTGGTAGTCCTGTAGAAGTAATGATATAGCAAGTGAATTATAGATTAGGACGTTAGTTATAAAACGAGCTAATAGCTGCGCAAAGCATGGCAATCCTGCGTCGACGGGTCTTAACCTTTGCTTTGAGTGCTATATTTCTGTGGGAGATTCAACATAGTAGGCAACCTCACCGCTTTCTTGGATGTAGTCTGGGGATTCGCTCCAAAAATCTTTTTCTTCGATTGAAGGAGTATAAAAATGTGCATCTAACTCAGCATTATAAAAGCGATATAAAGGAACTGTTCCTTCTACCTGAGTGTCATAACCATAATAAGGAATCCCTTCAAAAGTGTAGTTGTCTAAATTCTCTTCCACAAAAGCTTTTTCAGCTTCGTCAACAGTATAAAAATGTACCCCTGTATTAGTGTTTAAGAAGCGATAAACAGGACTCATTCCTGTAATATCTTCCCCTGCTTCTGGTATGGGCAAACCAACAAAAGATATTCCTTCTAATTCATATTGGGGCAAGTTTTTGAGAATCAAATCCCGTTCAGCTTGATCGGTGGTATAAAACTGAGTTTGGGTATCAGTCCTAAAAAATCGATAAACAGGAATTCCCTCACCATCAAAGGTATCTGTACTAATGTTGTCATCAGTTAGATCGGCAATACCAAATCTCATCGTATTTTCTCCCTGCTGCACTGGAGCAACAATAGTTAAGACTGAACTTACACCATCCTATTCGATGCCAAGAATATTGGCAGTGTTGTCGAAGAAATTACCTAATTCTGAGTTGCGATCGCTCTTTGCTCAATCTAGCTTAAATAGGTGTAGCTATTGAGAGTACTGGCATAATTTTGCAGTAATTTTTGGGCTTCTGCCAAAGTTATTGTTTGATTTTGCAAAGCCGCTTCAGTACGACGACGCATAGTTTCCAGTAAGTCCTTACTGTCATACTCTACATAGCTTAAAACTTCTTTGATCGTGTCTCCCCGTACTACGGATTCAACCTGATAGCCCGAGGGAGTAACTTGGATATGCACTACATTAGTATCGCCAAATAAGTTGTGTAAATTTCCCATAATCTCTTGATATGCGCCGACTAGAAACATCCCTAAGTAATAATCACCAGGCGATCGCGAAGTACGATCTACGGCATGAAGTTCTAAAGTATTTTTAGTTTCTTTGGGGTTAATAAATTGATCGATCTTGCCATCACTATCACAGGTGATATCGGCTAAAATGCCTTTGACGGTAGGTCTTTGATCGAGACGATGAATCGGCATAATCGGAAAAAGCTGGTCGATTGCCCAGGTATCAGGAACAGAGCGAAAAATTGATAAATTGACATGATAAGTAGATGCCATAATCTGAGGCAAGTCAGCTAATTCATCGGGAACACGATCGCAACTTGCCATAATTGCCGAAATCTTGTGACAGCAAGCCCAATATAGCTCTTCGGCTTTAGCTCGTTCAACTAAACTGAAATAGCCGAAGTTAAATAAACTCAAAGCTTCTTGTTTAAACTGAATCGCATCATAATAGCTCTCTTGGAGATTAACTTGGTTAATTCCCTGATAGGTTTCCCAGAAATTTTTAATCACCAAAGGTATGTCTGCTTGGGGTAAACCGACATCAGGACAAGATACATCACTAGTACTCAAAACATCAAACACCAATACCGATTGATGAGCAGCGATCGCCCTCCCGCTTTCACTGATTAAAGTAGGATGTACTACCTTACCGCGATCGCAAGCATCTTTTACCTGCGCCACAATATCGTTGGCATAATTCTGCATATTGTAGTTTTTGGAAGCAGGAAAGTTAGTTTTTGAACCGTCGTAATCGACTGCTAATCCTCCTCCTACATTGAGATACTGCATATTTGCACCCAGTTTGACTAGCTGCACATAGATTTGGCTAGCTTCGCGGATCGCATTTTTGATTACCCCGATGGCAGAAATTTGTGAACCAATATGAAAATGTAATAGTTGCAAACAGTCTAACTTGCCCAACGTTGCTAACTGGCGTACTATCTGTAAAATCTCGGCAACGGTTAAACCAAACTTAGCGCGATCGCCTGTAGAATTTCCCCATCTGCCAATTCCCTTATGGTTTAGCTTGGCACGTACCCCCAAAATTGGCTGGATATTTAACTCTTGGCTAATAGTTAATACCAACTCTAATTCTTGAAGCTGTTCGAGTATGATAATTGGTTTTTGCCCCAGCTTGGTTGCCAGTAAAGCAGTTTCTATATATTCGCGATCTTTGTAACCATTGCACATTAATAAAGGTAATAAAGGTTCTTGGGCTTCTGCTGATGACAAACTAGCCAAAGCAATAATTAATTCAGGTTTAGATCCTGCTTCTAAGCCAAACCGATCTTGTTTGCCGTGGTGGACTAAAGCTTCAATCAAATGGCGATTTTGATTACATTTGATCGGAAAAACTCCCTGATATTGACCCAAATAGCTATAGCGGGCGATCGCTTGTGCCATACAGCTATGTAGCCTTGCCATGCGATCGGCCAGAATATCGGGAAACCGAATCAAAAGAGGTAAACTGATGTTGCGCTGTTTCAGAGATTCAATCAACTCTACCAAATCAAAAGCCTTACCCTGTGTACCTTGAGGCGAAACAGTAACGTTTCCTGCTTGATTAATTGCAAAATACGGTTCTCCCCAACCTTCAATATTGTAAAGTTTGGCACTGTCTGCAACTGTCCAATTATCATTACTGTCTGATACTAAAGAAGACTTGACTACGGCGTTCTGAGGCTGTTTCGGCTGACTAGATTTAGACTGACTATCGACCATCGAAGATAAATTACAACACTTTCCACAAATATTAAATATTTAAATATTATAGTGACTACGTTCACTGATTATTTTTCTACGGGCATAGTATTGCCAAAAAAAAAGCAGAAATAACTAAAGCGAGCGCCAGATTTTAGATTACCAGCTTGATAAGTTCTCTGACTTATTTAAAAAAATTGAATATCCTCAACCGCTTGTTTGGGCTTGAGTCATCATTTAAAGAAGCAAGTCAGTCCTTTTAACCGTAGGTGTTTAGTAATTTCCGTAAATTTAGTCTGCCAGGAAAGTTTTACAATCAAAACATACGACCAAATAAAATTTTTTTTATGTTGCGCAAAATTGTAATTCTATTAATGTCATTGTCTTTGTGCTGGACTACCGTTGGTTGCTCTGGCTCATCAACCTCAATATCAACACCATCTTTTGATAATAATACTAGTACTAGTGTTCCTGCTGCACCTACCTCAATTAGTGATGGTACATATCCCGTGCAGCAAGCTACCTACGATGATGTTACTGGTGAGTATAGTTTAATGCTATTAAACACTCCGCCTGGAACTCCTCCCGTACTGCAAACAGAACAGCTACAGATGGCTCGAATCGGCGAAGAAGACGCAGCTAATGGAAGCAAAACTTATCTTCAGGTGAAAAATGGTCAACCTGTGATGTATTTAACTGAAAATTTCAAGATCGAATATGTCCACAATGTTACAGAAACGAGAAACGATACTCAATCTAGTCAACCTCAGACTGTAGTAGTTAGAAGAGAATCAAACTTCTGGAGTCCTTTTGCAGGAGCTTTGGCGGGTCAGGCTATTGGTAATATGCTATTTAGACCTCAATACTATGTCCCTCCCGTATATCAGCCAGGAGGAGTTATGACTGGTTATGGTGGTTATGGTAGTACCTATACTCAGGCGGTCAATCGTTATCAAGATCGTTATAATACTCCCCCAGCAGCAGTCAAAAACCGTCGTACCCTTAGAACAACTGGTGGCATCCGCAATGCAGCCAGCAACAAGGCTCGTAAAACTATGAAAAATAATAGTCGCTCTACAGGATCTGGTGTAGGTTCTAGTACTCTGCGTTCTTCAGGGAAAAATACTAAACAGTTTAAACGTCCTAGCAGTTTTGGTAGCAGCGGCATCAGAAGACCAAGTCGCAGCTTTAGTGGGGGACGCAGAAGAAGGTAAGTTAATTAAATATTAATTAGCGATCGCTCTTATTTAATGGCGATCGCTAATTAGCAGTAATCAAAGATTTAGTTGGAGGCGATTAAACTGACTGACGACTAAGTTTTTTAAATCTGTCTCGATTACTCGATTAAAGGATCGTGACGGTTTTGCTGCCAATATTGCTCGACATCTCCATCATAGTCTTCTTGGATAATACCACCGAGAATACCGATTGCTTTGGCATTACCGCCGTAGGCTTGATTAATTTTGGCGAGCGCTCGAACATTCTTGATTTGACAAGCAGCAAAATACCGTTGCCATGCTGCTAGATCCAAGCCTGATAGACGATAATTTTATTACCCCGATCAACTAAATCTTCAAGAGTTGCGATCGCATTTTGTCGACCAACAAAATCTTTATTCTCTGATTTAAGCGAATTATTAGGTGAAGTTTCTGGCTTTTCGGACACCACTATTGCTAACCGAATTTAACTGTCTTTTGATTAGACTACGAAAATTGCTTTTAGTAACTTTTTTACCCCAGGCTTGAGACAGCAACTTCCACAAAAGTGAACCTATATCCTCAGCGTGTTCTTCTGTACAGCCATATTCATCAGCAATTTTTAAATATTTCCTACCTTGCCAAACTTGAGTAATAATAGCTTGCTGTAAATCGCTGAGGTGTTTATTTGTCTGTAGATAAACTTCTCAATCTATCAGAATTACTGCTGCTTCAACATCCATATTAAACAATATTGCTTTAAGTAGCGATCGCTGATTGATCTTCTCTATATATTGGCAATTAGTATCAATTTATAGTTTTGCCTAGCTCAAAGTATCTATTTCTCTAGTTGTCAATCTAGTAAAAAGCTCAGCGAAACAATACGACTTATGATAGAAGTGACTCCTTTAAATTTTTTATAAGATATAAGTGCATTCAAGCAAAGTATTGCACTGGATGGGGGTTGTACCGTTGTGACCCATTGCTGATAGCCGAAGGAGAGCGAACTGGCAGGCTTTCAGACAGTAAAAATTAAGTTAGTTCGGTGTAGAGTTTTTATCGCTTCCTCTACTTAATTGCTACCGAGGGAAGGCGCAACCCTTCATCAAAACGGTCTTAGGTAGCAGACGAAAATCTTAATTAATATTCAATTAATAAGTATTAATTACAGTTATTTTTTCAACCTATATTTATAATGAGTTGAAAAATTTTTGTCGGCGATTGGTGATTTAGAAATCAATTGCTGGTTACTGTTTGAGTGATTAATTTTACCAAGGCAAAATCTCTCCATTAGCGTGCCAAAACGTTCCCGTATTATTTAGATTTAATTCCTCAATACGAGCCAGTAAGCCCTTAACTGAAGTTTCAGTAGTGATCCCAGAGTCGGTAAAGCCAGTCATGCGAGTTTTGACCAAACCAGGATGTAAAACCGCCACCGCAATTCCCTGATGCTTGAGATCGTGAGCTAAAGACTTTCCTGCCATTGATAAAGCTACCTTAGACATCCGATAACCGTATGAGCCACCAGAAGTATTATCATTAATTGAACCCATACGACTTGTCATTAAAACAACTTTCGAGCCAGAGGCTAAGTTAGGCAGTAAGGCACTAGTCAATCTTAAAGGCGCGATCGCATTTACCTCAAACTGCCGACGAATACTCTCAAAATCGAGATTGGCTAAACTGACTCGTTCCACAATTCCCGCATTGTTAATTAAAACATCGATTTTTTTGCCATCTAACCTTTTGACTAAATCTCGAACGGCTGATTCAGAGGTAAGATCGACATTTACTTCAATTTTTACACCTAAGTTTTCTAATTCTGTTGAAGGCGATCGACAAACAGCAATAACCTGATTTCCCTGCGCCTTAAGCTGACGGCAATATTCTAAACCAATACCTCTGTTTGTTCCCGTAACTAAATAAGTTTTTGTCATTCTGAAATTGCTAATTTAAAGTGTGAACTCAATGTTACTGTTCCACGCTTATACTTCGTTTACCAAAATTACTCGTCTGGCGATGTTTTTGGCAAATCATCCTGGTTCACTGCATCAGTTTCAACAGCTTCATCTATTTGCAAGATAGGTTCTGATGCTTTATCTGGGAGAAAGAAAAGTCGTTCTTTACCTCGGTCAAAAAATTGCCGTGAGCCACTATCAGAATCAATAAAAAGACTCGGCTGTTGAATCGGTTTGATATTGTTAAGTTGACTAGAATTAAGATTATTTATATTTGGTGTATTATTACTTGTCGTTCCAGACGGCAAGTTCTGGGCGCGAGTTATTTGACCAGATAAAATTATAGGTACTGCGAGCGAATATGGGGTTGATTTAATTAGACACTTTTTTAGAGTATTAATGTTTAATTGCCTGAGAAAATAATCCCACATTGCTTATTCCTCATTAAACTTTATTTATTTTAATCTTAGCTAAACAATGTGACGGCTGAAATCTAGTACAATATAATTATTGTTGACGAAAAAATCAATATATTGAGCGAGACTTGATTTCTGTGCGGGCAAAGCACTACTTTGCTCTTACTTGCTCGTAACTAATTCTTAACCAAAGTTATTAACTTAACGAAAATAAATAGGGGATTCACCCTATAATCAAAAATCAATTTAGAAAGCTTTAAGGCGGTCTGTAAACCTTTTGTGTTAGAATTTTCGAGTATTTTTTCATAACGCATCAAATTCAAAGCTAATCAGGCATTTTTCGGAGGAACTACATGACTACCACTTACGATGCAGATCAAATTCAGGTTCTGGAGGGACTCGAAGCAGTACGCAAACGCCCAGGGATGTATATTGGTTCAACAGGACCAAAGGGGCTGCATCACTTAGTATATGAGGTGGTGGATAATTCCATCGATGAGGCACTCGCTGGTTTTTGCACCCATATAGAAGTTGAGATTAATTCTGATGGGTCAATTACCGTAACTGATGACGGGCGAGGTATTCCTACAGGGATTCATTCTAAAACAGGTAAGTCTGCTTTAGAGACTGTAATGACTGTGCTGCACGCTGGCGGTAAATTTGGCGGCGCAGGAAGCGGTTATAAAGTTTCTGGTGGTTTACACGGGGTAGGTGTATCTGTCGTAAACGCCCTGTCAAAATTAGTTGAGGTTACAGTCTGGCGCGACAAAAAAGTTTACCTGCAACGCTACCAACAAGGTAAACCTCAAGGGCAATTAACGGTACAGCCTAACAAAGAACAACCTAAGCGTACAGGAACTTCAGTTCATTTTATTCCTGACGATACTATTTTTACCGAAACAACCGTCTTTGAATACGAAGTTTTGGCAAAGCGGTTAAAAGAACTAGCCTATCTCAACGCAGGGATTAAGATCACTTTTAGCGATAATCGTGAAGCAGAAATACGTCAAGATGTTTTCTGTTACGAAGGTGGTATTAAAGAGTATGTCGAATACATGACCATAGAAAAAGACCCCCTGCACCAAGATATTATTTATGTCAACAGAGAAAAAAATGGCGTAACGGTTGAAGTTGCTTTGCAGTGGTGTATCGATTCCTATAGCGATAATTTGCTAGGTTTTGCCAACAACATTCGTACTATTGATGGCGGTACTCACCTTGAGGGGTTAAAAACTGTTCTGACCAGAACAATGAATACCTTTGCTCGTAAGCGCAATAAGATCAAAGATAACGAATCTAACCTGGGAGGAGAGAACATCCGCGAAGGTTTAACAGGTGTCGTCTCGGTTAAAGTACCCGATCCTGAATTTGAAGGACAAACTAAAACCAAACTGGGTAATACAGAGGTTCGGGGAATTGTCGATTCTTTAGTTGGGGAAGTTTTAAACGACTATTTAGAGTTTAATCTCAACGTCGGCGATGCCATTATTGAAAAGGCAGTTCAGTCATTCAAAGCAGCTGAAGCAGCCCGCCATGCTAGAGAGTTAGTTCGTCGTAAATCGGTATTAGAGTCATCTCCTTTACCAGGGAAACTAGCTGACTGTAGTTCTCGCGATCCCGAAGAGTCAGAAATCTTCTTGGTGGAAGGCGATTCTGCGGGTGGTTCGGCCAAGCAGGGACGAGACAGAAGATTTCAGGCAATTTTGCCCCTCAGAGGTAAGATTATTAACATTGAAAAGACTGATGACGCTAAGATTTATAAGAATAATGAGATTCAGTCAATGATTACTGCCCTGGGTTTAGGTATTAAAGGAGACGAGTTCGATCCTGCTCAATTACGTTATCATCGCATCGTAATTATGACGGACGCTGATGTTGATGGGGCCCATATCAGAACTCTACTCCTAACCTTTTTCTATCGCTATCAGAGAGCGTTAGTAGACCAAGGCTATATTTATATTGCCTGTCCTCCTCTGTATAAATTAGAACGGGGACGCAACCATCAATATTGTTATAGCGATCGCGAATTACAACAGTGTATTAATGAATTTCCCGCTAATGCCAACTATACTATTCAACGCTTTAAAGGGTTAGGTGAAATGATGCCTCAACAACTTTGGGACACGACTATGAACCCTGAAACCCGCGCCATGAAGCGCGTAGAGATTGATGATGCAGCCGAAGCTGATCGCATTTTTACGGTTTTAATGGGCGATCGTGTTGCGCCTAGAAGGGAATTTATTGAAACTCATGCGCCCAAGTTGAATTTAGACGACTTAGATATCTAACTTGTGTCGTTTTACTCATAAGTTTAAATATTTACGCATAAGTTTAAATATTTTACTTATAAGCTTAAATGTTAGGTAGAATCTAGGGTATCTCACGGAGATCATAAACGCATGAACTTGTTTCGGGCAAAAGACCTCTAACAATTATAAGAGATACCCTTATCTTATGACTGTTTCTAAAAAGCTACGCAGCAATCGCGGATACAAGCAAACCGTTGGCAATTTCAGTAGTTACAAAATGAAGACGAGTGTTTGGTATGATTGTGCACTCAAAAGAGATTTTATGTACTAGCTGGAATTCGATCCAGATGTTGCCTCTTATACAACGCCAGCAACTTTATTCGATCATTACGAGTTAGGTAAACTCAAACAATACGTTCCTGACTTCCAAGTTATTCGTCGTCAGAAAAAACAAATTATCGATGTTAAATCTCAAAAAACACTCTTTAGCGATCGCTATAAGCTACTGCACCAGTAATTATCAAATATTTGTTATGGTAGCGAATGGACATTTGTCGCTTTAAGCGAGTCACAAGTGCGACAAGAACCAATCTTTTCAAATATCAAG